>SCRF01000110.1 GCA_004322005.1 Rhodanobacter sp.
AGCAGGCGCGTCAGCACACCCCATTCCTCGTCCAGCAGCGTGGCGTTCATGCGCGAACGGTACTGGACTCCCGGTGGATACGCAATATTAGGTTAGCGCTTATGGGGTGCGCTCCTACCCGCGTCGGGCTCAGAACGTCCAGGTGAAATTCAGCGTACCCATCTGCGCCTGCTGTCCCTGGCCGAAGTAGTCGTCGTAGCCCAGCTGCAGGCTGGCACGCGGCGTCATGCGCCAGTCCAGCGAAGTGCCGACCACGCCGTCGTGGCGCGACAGGCCGATGCCGCCGATCGGTGCGTACTGGTTGATGCCGCTGAAGCTGGCCTGGAACGCCTCGCCTTGCACACCGAACGATTGTTGCCACAGCATCCGCGTCTGCAGGGCGAGGCTGCCGCCGCCGGGGAGTGGCCAGTCGTGCGTGGCGCGCAGACCCAGGCCGGTCTGCCAGCGCTGGGCATGGTTCGCGCCGGACTTCAGGCCGAAACCGTCCGCGCCCAGCTCGTTGAAACCGTTGCTGCGGACCTGCGCGAACTGCAGGTTGACGTAGGGGGTGATCTGCGTGAGGTCCATCTCGAGGCGGTAGCCGCTTTCGCCGTAGGCCACGTCGTAGCGACCGTTGCTGTTGCTGGCCACGGCAGCGCTCCGGTTGCCGAGCTGGAGCTGGCGCCGCATGTCTTCGCGGTAGCTGCCGAACCCGAAGCGGCCCATCGCGTACCACGATCCGCGGATCACGCCGCCGTACACGATGCCTTCGACCGCCCGGCTGCGCCCCAGATCGGCGCTTCCATTGAGTCGCCCAAGGCCCTGGCTCTGGCTCAGCGCATAACCGGCGATGCCGTTGCCGCCGACGCGGTAATCCTGCCCGACCAACCAGCCGCTGAGGTCATAGCCGACGCTGCTGTAACCGGCGCGCGACATGTCGCCGTGATAGCCGAGATTCTGCGCCCAGCCGCCGGCCCGGGGCGCCTGCAGCAGCGTGTCGAAGCGGCTGGACAAGGCGCGCGTACCGGCCTCGATCGCCTCGAACATCATCGCGGCATCGGCCGCATGCAGCTGACCGGAGAGGGTTTGCAGCGAACTCTCAAGCGCGGCCACGCTGGCCGTCTGCTGCAGGCTGGCCGCACCGCTGACGAAGCTGCTGCTGACCGGCGCGGCGCCGGCAGCGGATGCAGTGCCGGCCAGCAGGGTATTGATCTGCCCGAACGCGTTCTGCACCCGTTGCGCGGCGCCGAACGATGCCGGTGTGTAGGCTGCCCCCGGCACCGCGGTGACGCTGACCTGCTGCACGTTGAGCCAGGCATTGTTGACGTCGTAGTTGAGGCTGGCGGTGAGCAGCACGTTGGAGGCCGCGTTCAATCCGCTGAACGCGCCGCTCAGGCCACCGCCGGCGCTCAGTACGTCGGTGTGCGCATTGACCACGTAGCCCTGATTGGTGCCGCTGACGAACAGATCGCCCCCCGCGAGGCTGGCGGTGCCGGCAACGCGCAGCGCCGAGCCCAGCGACACCGACAACCGACCGGCACCCTGCTGGGTGTAGTTGCCGGCCACGGTCACGTCGCTGCCACTGACCCCGAGCACGCCGGCGTTGATGACGCTGCCGCCGATCACCTGGGTATTGCTCAGCGTAGCGCCGGCGCCGATGCGGACACTGGATGCCAGCGACCTCGCCGTGAGCGTGCCGCCTTGCACCTGGGTCAACCCCGCATAGCTGGTCGGCTGGGTCAGATTCAGCGTACCCGTACCCTGCTTGATCAGCCCGCCGGCACCGGAGATCGGGTTGTTCCAACTGGAGTTGCCGGTGAAATTGACCGTGACGTCGCCCCAGTTGAACTGCTCCGGCCCGTTCACCGCCTTGCCGACATCCAGCTCGCCGTAGCCGAAGGTCGGGTTGGGTTGCGACCCGCCCAGCGGATCGGCGGTACCCAGCAACGTCTGCCGCACCAGATCGTTGGTGAAATACGGATAGGCCTGCCAGACCAGCGCCGCCGCGCCGGATACCTGTGGCGCCGCCAGCGAAGTGCCCTTGACGATGTAATAGCTCTCGCTGGTGGCGGTATCGTCCTTGCCGCTGACGATGACGTCGCCGGGGGCGGCCAGGCAATAGTTCATTGCCACGCCGCACTGGTCGGAATAGCTGGCCAGCTGGGTCGGGTGATTGCTGTCCACCGCCACCACGGTGAGCCAGCCTTTCTCCAGGTCCGGCGCGAGTGAAGGCAGCGCGGCGATCGTGCTGGGATCGGCCTGCGAGTCGTTGCCCGCGGCGAACACCACCAGACCGCCCCAGGAGTTGACGAAGCTGTTGTAGGCATCGTGGAAACTCTGCGTCGCGACGGTGTTGGTGGAACTCCAGGTGATGCCGCCCCAGGAGTTGTTCATCACCTTGACCCCGGCCGCGATCAGGTCCGTGCTGACCTGCCCCAGCGGGGCGGACGAAGTGACCTGGGCCGGCGGGGCCGTACCGTTGTCGCTGGGCGCGGTGTCGTCGATGATGCGCGCCGACACCAGGTCGGCGCCCGGCGCGATGCCGCCGGGAAACTGGCCGAATGGGATACCCGCCGCGATTTCCGAAACCCAGGTGCCGTGCCCGACCACATCGTCGATCGCAGTGTTGTTGGTGGTCGGATCGACGTAGATCAATTCCTCGGCGACGCGGCCGGCCAGGCTCGGATGGTTGCGCATGATGCCGGTGTCGACCACACCGATGGTCACACCGGCGCCGGTAAACCCCTGGTTGTGTGCCGGGTAGGTGTTGGTGAGCGCCAGCTGCGCGTCCAGCGGCGGTTGCACGGTCGTCGTCGTCGGCGTCGGCGCGGGTGCCGGTGGTGGTGCAACAGCCGTCGGCTTGACCCCGCCGCCACCGCCGCCGCAAGCGCTCAGGCCAAGCGCCACGGCCATCGGCAGCAGCGCTTCACGGTGCCGCACCAACCGATCGATCATGTTCATCACGTACCCCGGCAATACTGGAATTCGCTGGTCGCTCCCGGCTTCCTGCCTCCCGCGACACTAGTGCTTCCCTGCACGTCGGTCGCTCCCGGCTTCCTGCCTCCCGCGACACTAGTGCTTCCCTGCACGTCGTCCCGTGATGGCAACGCCACACGACCCGCCCCTGCGCAGCATCTTCGCACAACGAAATTCCAATGAAACCGCCGGCGGGGCTAATGTTTCGTGGAATCGGTCCGATTTGCCGCGGTTTGCGGCAGGCTGCGATAATCGAACGGTTGTCCATCAAACGCACGCACCCTCTTCAGCCTTCCTTTGGAGTTCCCCATGTCGGATAGCAGCGTAGTCATCGTCGGTGCCAAGCGCACTGCCATCGGCTCTTTCCTCGGCCAGTTCACCGGCGTGCCCACCACCAAGCTGGGAGCCACCGCCATCCGCGCCGCGCTGGAACAATCCGGCGTGGCCCCGGCCGATGTCAGCGAGGTGATCATGGGTTGCGTGCTGCCGGCCAACCTCGGCCAGGCACCGGCCCGCCAGGCCTCGCTGGCGGCGGATCTGCCGGCCAGCACCGGCTGCACCACGATCAACAAGGTCTGCGGTTCGGGCATGAAGGCGATCATGCTGGGCCACGACCTGATCAAGGCCGGCTCGGCCACCATCGTGATTGCCGGCGGCATGGAATCGATGACCAATGCCCCGCACATGGTCAACGCCCGCACCGGCATCCGCTACGGCGACGGCCAGCTGGTCGACCACATGGCGTGGGACGGCCTGACCAATCCCTACGACGGCAAGTCGATGGGCGTGTTCGGCGAGATGTGCGCCGACAAGTACCACTTCACCCGCGAGGAGCAGGACGCCTTCGCGATCGAATCGGTCAATCGCGCCAAGGCGGCCCAGCAGAACGGCGCGTTTGCCGGCGAGATCGTGCCGGTCACCGTGACCGGCCGCAAGGGCGACGTGCAGGTCGATACCGACGAGCAGCCGGGGCGCTCGGACGTCGCCAAGATCCCCACCCTGAAGGCCGCCTTCCGCAAGGAAAACGGCACCATCACCGCCGCCAGCTCGTCCAGCATCTCCGACGGTGCCGCCGCCGTGGTGCTGCTGTCGGCGGCCGACGCGCAGGCACGCGGCCTCAAGCCGCTGGCCCGCATCGTGGCGCACGCCACCCACTCGCAGACGCCGGAATGGTTCACCACCGCGCCGGTCGGCGCGATCCAGAAGGTGCTGGACAAGGCCGGCTGGAAAGTGCCCGACGTGGATCTGTTCGAGGTCAACGAGGCGTTCGCCGTCGTGGCAATGGCACCGATGCGCGAACTGGGCATTGCGCACGACAAGCTCAACGTCAACGGCGGTGCCTGCGCGCTGGGTCATCCGATCGGGGCCAGCGGCGCCCGTCTGGTGGTCACCTTGCTGAACGCATTGAAGGCACGTGGCCTCAAACGCGGCATCGCCTCGCTGTGCATTGGCGGCGGCGAAGCCACGGCGGTGGCGGTGGAATGCCTCGACTGAACCGTAGCCTGATTGGGTAAACGCCACCGTCACGGTCTCTTTTCACGACCGCGAGTAGAACAGGTCACTGCTTCGTTGGTCAGTTCATCTGAGTGACGCGGCAACGACCAACGGCGAACCCTCTACACACGGCCAAACGGCATTCCACGGCACAGGAGATCCACCATGAAGTTTACGCGTACCCTACTCGCCTCCGCGCTCGTCGCGCTGTTGGCGGCATGCAGCAACGGCGCGCAGGATTCCGCCCAGGATGCCCAGAAGTCGGCTGACACTGCTCAGCAGGCTGCTGATGCGGCACAACAGGCGGCTGCCCAGGCCCCGAACACGGCGACCGAACAGGCTGCCGACCAGGCCAAGGTCGCAGCCGATGCAGCAGGCCAGGCTTCCGATCAGGCCCAGCAGGCTGCTGCTGCGGCCTCCGCTGCGCCAGCCGCCAGCTCCACCGCTGTCGACCTGGCCACACAAGCCGCAGCCAATGCTGCCGGCACGGCCGAAATGGGCGCTGCGGCAGCCAAAGCCGCTGCCAGCAATGCAAAGGACGCCAAGGAAGATGCCACCAAGGGGCACTGATTTCGACAACCAGCGCACTGCAATTGAAAACCGGCTGCCTCGTGCAGCCGGTTTTTTTTGGCCGGCGGGGCCGGATCCAGGCTGGCATGAGCGGCTGATCGTGATGGCTGATGCAGCCTGAATCCCCCTCCGGACGGTCGACCCCGAGAGCCGCTCCGATGATGCCAGGCTAAACGAACGATCAATACGCGGTGAAGTAGCGGTAAAACTTGTGGCGCAATTTCCGCGAAAGCGCTATTAATACGCGGCCATATGGCATTCCACGGCACAGGAGATTCACCATGAAGTTTACGCGTACCCTACTCGCCTCCGCGCTCGTCGCGTTGCTGGCGGCCTGCAGCAACGGCGCGCAGGATTCCGCGCAGGACGCCCAGAAGTCCGCTGACACCGCTCAGCAGGCTGCTGACACGGCACAACAGGCTGCTGCCGCTGCGACTGCTGCCGCTCCAGCTGCCGCCGCCCCGGCCTCGACCGCTCCGGCCGCTGCTGCTCCGGCTTCGACCGCTGCGGCTCCGGCTGCGGCCTCCACCGCGCCTGCCAACGCTGGTTAAGGATGCAATGAAATGAGAGGGTATTGATCCTTTCATGAGCAACAATAAAACGGCCGCCCTGTGCGGCCGTTTTTTCTTGCCCGCCGCAATCCATTGCCACGCGAGAGGGCACCTCGGATGATCCCGCTTTGGTAGGAGCGCACCCTGTGCGCGATGGCTCTT
>SCRF01000111.1 GCA_004322005.1 Rhodanobacter sp.
TGCGCGATTGCTCTTTGCGGACATTTCGGAAAAAAGCATTCGCGCACAGGGTGCGCTCCTACGCGGGCGTGCTATGCCGCCGGCAGGCTTTGCAGATCCCAGCGCGGATGGACCTGCACGGCCGCGTCCTGATGCTGGCCGCCGGCCAGCCGGATCGCGCCGGCCAGCGCGATCATCGCGCCGTTGTCGGTACAGAAATCCAGCCGCGGGAAATACACCCGGAAACCGTCTTTCGCGGCGACCGACGCCAGTTCGCCGCGCAATCGCCGGTTGGCGCCGACGCCACCGGCGATCACCAGCCGCGCCGTGCCGGTGGCCTCGAGCGCACGCCGGCACTTGATGATCAGCGTGTCGACGATCGCCTCCTCGAACGCGCGGGCGATGTCCGCCCGGGTCTGTTCGCCGTGGTCGCTGGCCTGCCACGCCAGCAGCACCTGCGTCTTCAGGCCGGAGAAACTGAAATCCAGCCCCGGCCGGTCGGTCATCGGCCGCGAGAAGCGGAACGCGCCGGCGCGCCCCTGTTCGGCCAGTTTCGCCAGCGCCGGTCCGCCCGGATACGGCAGACCCATCATCTTGGCGGTCTTGTCGAACGCCTCGCCGGCCGCGTCGTCCAGCGTGTCGCCCAGGATCGTGTAGCGGCCGATCGCCGCGACCTCGACCAGCAGCGAATGCCCGCCGGACACCAGCAGCGCCACGAACGGCGGCTGCGGCGGGTCGTCCTCCAGCAGCGGCGCCAGCAGATGCCCTTCCATGTGATGCACCCCGACCGCCGGCACGCCCAGCGCCCACGCCAGTGCGCGCCCGGCGGCGGCGCCGACCAGCAGCGCGCCGACCAGGCCGGGGCCGGCGGTATACGCCACCCCGCCCAGGTCCTGCACGCGCAGCCCGGCCTCGGCCAGCGCCTCGCGGATCAGCGGCAGCAGCTTGCGCACGTGGTCGCGGCTGGCCAGCTCCGGCACCACGCCACCGTAATCGGCATGCAGCTTGATCTGGCTGTACAAGGTGTGCGCCAGCAGCCCGCGCCCCGGCGCGGCCGGCTCCCAGCGCAACAGCGCCACGCCGGTCTCGTCGCAGGAGGTCTCGATACCCAGGATGGGCCCAGGCTTTGAAAATTCGGTGGTAGGCACGCTATACTTCGCTGCTCGACATATTCAACAGTCCCGTTTCCGCGGGAAGATTACCACTCGGAGTTTCCATGCCCAACGTAAAAGTTCGCGAGAACGAGCCGTTCGAGATTGCTCTGCGTCGTTTCAAGCGTACCTGCGAAAAGGCCGGCGTACTCGCTGAAACGCGCAAGCGCGAGTTCTACGAAAAGCCGACCCAGGAGCGCAAGCGCAAGCGCGCCGCCGCGGTGAAGCGTCACCTGCGCCGTCTGTCGCGCGACGTGTCGCGCAAAGTGCGGATGTACTGAGTACCGATGTACTGAGTTTCCCGCGGCGTCTCGGCGCCGTACCGGAAACGCGGCAGGCGCGGACTCACGCCGCCACCGCCCAGGCACTCGGGTTTGCACAGGCCGGTGTTGTCCGCAAGGCAACGCCGGCCTTGTCGTTTCCGTAGAATGGATTTCCGCGTTCGCTATCCTGAACACGCCCACCTTGCGCTCTCAAGAGGTTCCCGCTCATGACACTCAGGCAGCAGCTCACCGAAGACATGAAAAATGCCATGCGTGGCGGCGACAAGGACCGGCTGGGGGTGATCCGGCTGATGCTGGCGGCGATCAAGCAACGCGAAGTGGACGAGCGGATCGAACTGGACGACGCGCAGGTCCTGGCCACGCTGGAAAAAATGCTCAAGCAGCGGCGCGACTCGGTGAGCCAGTTCGATGCCGCCCACCGCGAGGATCTGTCCGCGATCGAGCGCGCCGAGATGGCGGTGATCGAAACCTACCTGCCGAGCAAGCTGAACGAGGCGGAGATCGATGCGCTGATCGACGCCGCCATCGGCGACACCGGCGCCAGCTCGGCGCGCGACATGGGCAAGGTGGTTGCCGCGGTGAAAGCCAAGGCCGCCGGCCGCGCCGACATGGCCGTGGTGTCGGGCAAGATCAAGGCACGCCTGGCCGGCTGACGCCTCGCGGTGCTGCGACTCCCCGGCGGCACTGGGCCACCGGCCGGCAAGCCCTCAATGCATCGGGTTCACGTCGGCCCCGCTACAACAACGGCTCAAGGTTCGCCCGTATCCACCGCACGGGCCGTTCATCGCCGCCGGAGAAGCACATGCTGAAGTGGGCCATTGTCTTTGCGATCGTCTCGATCATTTCCGGCTGGCTCGGCTTCGGCGGGGTTGCCGGCGCCTCGGCCACGATATCCAAGGTGCTGTTCGTCTGCTTCCTGATCCTGTTCGCGCTGGCCGTGCTGGTGGTGATCGGCGTATTCCACATTCTCTAGCAAAGTCAGTCCGGCGCATGCGTCAGCTAGACTAGTGCGCCTATGCGCGGCCTGATTCCCGACAGCTTCATCGATGAACTGCTTGCCCGCGTCGATATCGTCGACGTGATCGAGCGGCGCGTGCCGCTGAAGAAGGCCGGACGCGAGTGGACCGCCTGCTGCCCGTTCCACAACGAGCGTACGCCGTCGTTCTACGTGAGCCCGGCCAAGCAGTTCTTCCACTGCTTCGGCTGCGGGGTCAGCGGCAGCGCGATCAAGTTCCTGATGGATTTCGACCGCCTGGAATTTCCCGATGCGGTCGAGGAACTGGCGCAGACGGTGGGCCTGAAGGTGCCCCGTGAAGGCGGTCGTGAAGCGGCGCCGCGCGAGGACAGGACCGACCTGTACACGCTGCTGGACGACACCGCCCGCTGGTACCAGAACGAGCTGCCGCGCAGCGCGGAAGCCCAGGCCTACTGCCGGCAGCGCGGGCTGGACGCCGAGACGATCCAGCGCTTTCGCCTGGGCTGGGCGCCGGCCGGCTACGACGGCGTGATCAAGTCGCTGGGCAACAGCGAGCGGCGCGTGGAACTGCTCACCGAGGCCGGCATGGTGGCCAGCAGCGAGCAGGGCCGCAAGTACGACCGCTTCCGCGAGCGGCTGATGTTCCCGATCCTCGATCGGCGCGGCCGGGTGATCGCTTTCGGAGGGAGAATTATCTCCAGCGCGCCTCCTGCGCGCGAAGATCAAGAAGCGGGCATCCCTGCCCGCACTTCTCAACAAAGCTCATCCCCTAAATACCTGAATTCCCCCGAGACTCCGCTGTTCCACAAGGGCCGCGAGCTGTTCGCGCTGTGGCAGGTCAAGCAGGCCAACCAGAACCTGGCGCGGATCGTGGTGGTCGAGGGCTACATGGACGTGATCGCGCTGCACCAGGCCGGGCTGCCGATCGCGGTGGCCACGCTGGGCACCGCGACCACGCCGGAGCACACCGAGGTGCTGTTCCGTGCCGCGCCGGACGTGGTGTTCTGCTTCGATGGCGACCGCGCCGGCCGTGCGGCGGCATGGAAGGCGCTGGAATCGGCGCTGCCGCGGCTGCGCGACGGCAGGCAGGCGTATTTCCTGTTCCTGCCCGACGGCGAGGATCCGGACTCGCTGGTGCGCAAGGAAGGTCGCGAAGGCTTCGAGCGACGCATCAAGGAAGCGATGCCGCTGTCGGACTACTTTTTCGGCGAGCTGTCGCACGACGTGGACATGGGCAGCCTGGACGGCCGCGCGCGCCTCGCCGAACGCGCCCGCCCGCTGCTCGCGAAGCTGCCCGACGGCGCATTCCGCGACCTGATGGCGCAGGAGCTGGAGAAGCGCAGCGGTGCCCGTGCGATGTTCCAGGCGGAGCCCTCGGCACGCCGTGCGGTGCAGCGCCCGGTAGCCGTGCAACGATCGCTGGTACGCAGCGCGATCGCCCTGCTGCTGGCGCAGCCGGAGCTGGCCGATCAGGTGGAAAAGCCTTACCGCTTCCTGCGCCTGGACAAACCCGGCGTGGCGTTGCTGGCCGAACTGCTGGACATCGCGCGGTCGCGGCCGGGGATCAATCCCGCCATGCTGATCGAGCACTTCGCCGAGCGGCCGGAATACCCCTCGCTGCACAAACTTATGGCGACGACGGCGGTGGGCGAACCGGAAAACCAGCGCACCGAGTTCTTCGATGCCTTGGCGCGAATGGACGACCAGGCCACCAGCCAGCGCCGCGATGCGTTGACCGCCAAGAGCCGCCAGGGTCCGCTGGACGACGCCGAAAAAACCGAGCTGCGCGAACTGCTGGCCGCGCGTGCGCGACCACCGGTCGCTTCGGCCTGAAGATGATGGCCTGCCGCATGCCACTGCCCGACCTGCGTCATCCTGTCCCGCCGGTCGTCAAGCGCGATCCGGCCGTGGGCTCATCCCCCGCTGCGACGGTGCGGGCTTCGCACGATGCGCAAGGATACCGATGGATCTGCTGCAGCAACTGATCACGATCTTTGCCGAGAACGGTTACCTCGCGGTATTCATCGCACTGATGATCTGCGGTGCGGGCCTGCCGTTGCCGGAGGACATCACCCTGGTGGCCGGCGGCGTCATCGCCGGGCTCGGCTACGCGAACGTGCATACGATGTTCGCGCTGTCGATGTTCGGCGTACTGCTGGGCGATGCCGGTATCTTCCTGCTCGGCCACCATTACGGTGCGCGCATGCTCAAATGGCGGCTGGTGGCGCACGTGCTGACGCCAGCGCGCTACGCCAGCGTGCAACACAAGTTCGACCGCTACGGCAACCGCATGCTGTTTTTCGCACGCTTCCTGCCCGGCATGCGCACCACGATTTACGTCACCGCCGGCACCACGCACCGGGTGTCGTTCCTGCGCTTTCTGCTGATCGACACGCTCGCCGCGCTGATCAGCGTTCCGATCTGGGTCTACCTGGGGTATTTCGGCGCCGACAACCACGCTTGGCTGATCAAGTGGCTGCATCGCGGGCAAGTCAGTTTGTGGCTCGTCGTCGGCATCCTCGTGCTGACGCTCCTGGTACTGTGGTGGCGGCATCACCGCCGCATGCATGTCGCGGCAGGCGACGACTGAACCGTTTCACGCGAACCCGCCTCCATGCCCTTGCTGCGCCGCTTGCGCCCGGACAATTTCACCCTCGCCCTGCTAGCCACCGTGCTGCTGGCCTCGCTGCTGCCTTGCCGCGGCGAGGCGGCGCGCATCTTCGGCTGGGCGACCAACGCGGCGATCGCACTGCTGTTTTTCCTGCACGGCGCCAAGCTGCCGCGCACCGCCATCGTGCAGGGCATGGCGCACTGGCGGCTGCATCTGACCGTGTTCGCCAGCACCTTCGTGCTGTTTCCGCTGTTCGGGCTGGCACTGCAACCGCTGGGCCATGCGTTGCTGACGCCGCAGCTGGATCTGGGCGTGCTGTTCGTCTGCATGCTTCCCTCGACCGTGCAGTCGTCGATCGCGTTCACCTCGATCGCCGGCGGCAATGTGCCGGCGGCGGTGGTCAGCGCCTCGATGTCGAACCTGTTCGGCATCGTGCTGACGCCGCTGCTGGTGGGCCTGCTGCTGGCCAGCCATGGCCAGGGCAGCGCGTCGTGGCATGCAGTGCTGGGAATCGTGCTGCAGTTGTTGCTGCCATTCGCGCTGGGCCATCTCGCGCGGCGCTGGATCGGCGCCTTCGTCGATGGCCACCGGCCGCTGCTCGGCTTTGTCGATCAGGGCACGATCCTGCTGGTGGTGTACACCGCGTTCGGCGCGGCCGTGGTCGAGGGGCTGTGGCGCCACACGCCGCCGCTGGCGCTGCTGGCCACCCTGGCGATCGACGGCCTGCTGCTGGCCGCGGTGATGCTGACCCTGCACTGGAGTTCGCGGCGACTGGGTTTCGCACGCGAGGATCGCATCACGATCTTTTTCTGCGGCTCCAAGAAAAGCCTGGCCAGCGGCATCCCGATGGCGAAGATCCTGTTCGCCGGCCAGCTCGGCGGCCTCGGCGCGCTGGTACTGCCGCTGATGATCTTTCACCAGTTGCAGCTGATGGTGTGCGCGGTGGTGGCGCGGCACCATGCGGCGCACGGTCGGCGCATCGTCGCAGAGGATCGCCGCGAGGCCGATTGATACCGCCGCCGGATCTTCGCAGGAGCGCACCTTGTGCGCGGTGCCTTTGTGGGAGATTCCGTAGGAGCCCGCTTGCGGGCGATGCCTTGCTTTCGGGACTCGCAAGAGCATCGCCCGCAAGCGGGCTCCTACACATTCGCGCACTTCGGTGCGCTTCTACGGCTACAGCCAGCGCCCGTGGTAGCGCCGCATGTAGATCAGCTTCATCAGCTGGGTCAGCACGCAGTAACTGGTCAGGGTCAGCGCCAGCCACGCGAAATACATCGGCGGCAGCGGCATCATGCCGATCTTCGCACCCAGTGCGCTGAACGGGATCTGCATGCCGACAAGGATCACGGCGATGGTCAGCGCCAGCACCGGTGCCGCCGCCACGCTCTGCAGGAACGGGATCCGGCGGGTACGGATCATGTGCACGATCAGGGTCTGCGACAGCAGGCCCTCGATGAACCAGCCGGACTGGAACAGTGCCTGATGCGCCTTCGAGTCGGCCCCGAAGTAGTGCCACATCAGCCAGAACGTGGTGATGTCGAAGATCGAGCTGACCGGACCGATCCACACCATGAAGTGCCCGATGTCGCCGGCATCCCACTTGCGCGGCTTGCGCACGTATTCGTCGTCCATGCGGTCGAACGGGATCGACAGTTGCGAGATGTCGTACAGCAGGTTCTGCACCAAGATCTGCAGCGGCAGCATCGGCAGGAACGGCAGGAACGCGCTGGCCACCAGCACGCTGAACACGTTGCCGAAGTTCGAGCTGGCGGTCATCTTGATGTACTTCATGATGTTGCCGAAGGTGATCCGGCCCTCGATCACGCCCTCCTCCAGCACCATCAGGTTCTTTTCCAGCAGGATGATGTCGGCCGACTCCTTGGCGATGTCGGTGGCGGTATCCACCGAGATGCCGACATCGGCGTCGTGCAGTGCCGGTGCGTCGTTGATGCCGTCGCCGAGAAAGCCCACCGTGTGCCCCTGCCGCTGCAGCGAGCGCACCACGCGCGCCTTCTGCAGCGGCGACATCTTGGCGAAGATCGTGACCCGTGCCACCAGCGTATCGAGTGCGGCATCGTCGAGCGACTCGATGTCCCTGCCCTGCACCGAATGGGTCACGTCCAGCCCGACCTCGCGGCAGATCTTGCGGGTCACCGCCTCGTTGTCGCCGGTGATCACCTTCACCGCGATCCCGTGCTGGTTCAGCGCCTGGATTGCGGTGGCCGCCGAGTCCTTCGGCGGGTCGAGAAACGCCAGGCAGCCGACCGCGATCAGCCCGTCTTCGTCGGCCACGCTGTACGGGCGCTCATGCGCCGGCTCGCGCCGCATCGCGACCACCAGCACGCGCAGGCCGTCCTCGTTGAGCCGATGGGTCATCGCCTTGATTTCCCGGCGCCGCTCATCGGTCATCGGCGTGGTGACATCGCCGGTGCGGGCAAACGCGCAGATCGACAGCATCTCCTCGACCGCGCCCTTGCAGATCAGCAGGTGCCCGCCTTCGCCATCGGCGACCACCACCGACATGCGCCGGCGCTGGAAATCGAACGGGATCTCGTCGACCACCCGATAGCGCACCGCCGCCGATTCCAGGTCCTTGTGCGCCAGCACCGCCTTGTCCATCAGGTTCTTCAGGCCAGTCTGGAAACGGCTGTTGAGATAACCGTATTCCAGCGCCTCGTCGGACTCATCGCCATCCAGGTCGAGATGGCGTTCCAGCACGATCTTGTCCAGCGTCAGGGTGCCGGTCTTGTCGGTGCACAGCACGTCCATCGCGCCGAAGTTCTGGATCGCGTTCAGCCGCTTCACCACCACCTTGCGCCGGGACATCGCCAGCGCCCCCTTGGCCAGGTTCGCGGTGACGATCAGCGGCAGCATTTCGGGAGTGAGGCCCACCGCCACCGACAGCGCGAACAGGAACGCCTCGGTCCAGTCGTGCTTGTTGAAGCCGTTGATCAGGAACACCACCGGCACCATCACCGCCATGAAACGGATCAGCAGCCAGCTGACGCTGCGGATGCCGCGGTCGAAACTGGTCTGCACGCGCTGCCCGCTCATGCTGTGTGCCAGCGACCCCAGATAGCTGCGCGCGCCGGTCGCCACCACCACCGCGGTGGCGGTGCCGCTGACCACGTTGGTGCCCATGTAGCAGACGGTGGCAAGATCGAGCGGGTTGCCGCCATCCCGCCCCGCGTCACGGTCAGCGTGCGGGACGTTCACCGGCGCGGCCTTTTCCACCGGCAGCGATTCGCCGGTGAGGATCGCCTGGCTGATGAACAGGTCTTTCGCACTGAGCAGACGCAGGTCCGCCGGCACCATGTCGCCGGCCCCCAGGTGCACGATGTCGCCGGTCACCAGCTCGATCACCGGCACCTCGATCTGCTCGCTGTGCCCGTCCGACGCCTGCCGCACTACCGTGGCGGTATTGCGTACCATCGCCTTCAGTTTCTCGGCGGCACGCGAGGAGCGGTATTCCTGGCTGAAACTCAGCAGCACGCTGATCGTCACCATCACCGCAACGATGATCGGACCGGTCAGATCGCCGCCATCGGTAAACAGCTGCACGCCGGCCAGCACCAGCAGCACGATGATGAACGGGTTCTTGAACGCCTGCAGCAGCTGCATCGCCCAGTGCGGCGGCTTCTCGTGCGATACCTCGTTGAGGCCATCACGATGCAGTCGTTCGGCAATCTGTTCCTCGTCGAGACCGCTCGGCGTGGTCGCCAGCGCCGCCAGCAGTTCCGCATTGCGACGGAAGGCCTCCGCCGCCACGGCGACGCGCGGCGGTACCGGCGCAGCCTTGCCCGGCGCCTGGATCGATTGCTTGCTCATGAGTCGCTACCGTTGCTTCGATGAGGTCCATGCCAGTGCAGCGTGACGGCCGGCACGCCCCGGACTGTTATGGCTTGCGGCCGTCCGGACGTCTTTTCGGCGCGGACGGCAAGGCGCACCCATCCCCGGCTGGCGCAGGCCAGGCCAGCCGGTGGGCGAAAACGCACATCTAGTGACTGGATACCAGACAGAAATGACGTGCTGGCGGCAGCGTCGACGCCGGCGTGACTGCCGCAGGAACACTGGCAACGGCCGGAACGCCGCAACCGGCCGGATCGGATCCTGGCGCGGACAGCGGCTGCGGCACGGTTACGGCATAGCCGAGGGGCCGCACATCGCGCCGGCCGGAGAACAGTCGGCGGCCAGCGGCGCGCAGACGCATGAAATCGTGAAGGAGCTTCATCGGCCCATCTCCTCGTAACGACGCCAACGGCGTCGTCAAGGGTGGGCCGGATTTCCCTAGTCGAGGAAAGTACCAGCCGACCGCAGGCGGTCGCCGCAAGCGTTCAACTTGTCATGTGGCGCCGGCATCCGAAGCGAGCGGATGTCGACGTTGCAACTAGGGTAAACGTCCATATGCCTTGATTTGTCAGGACTGGGAGCTGGTAGTGCAGTGCACCAACCAGCATGTGCATTTTGCGGTGCCGACGCGCTGGAGTCAACGCCTGATAGCGGCCTCGTCGGGAAATCTCGATCGCGCATCATCGGCCGGCCAGGTACCGGTCGCGGGCGCCGCCTGAGCCGTCGCCTCACTCACAGGCTGCGCTGAAACACCAGCCCCTGCTGCACCATCGGGCCGACCATCCAGTGGTCGGCCAGCAGGAACGCGAACAGCGCCATCAGATACACGATCGAATAACTGAACACCTTCATCGCGAAAAGCTCGTCCGGCGGGTTCAGCAGCCGCACGGCGTAATACAGGAAGCCCACACCCAGCACCGTCGCACCGCCGAGATAGATCAGGCCGCTCATTCCGGTCAGTGCCGGCAGCAGTGTCACCAGCACCAGCAGCACGGTGTAGAACAGCACATGCCAGCGGGTATAGACCACGCCGTGGGTCACCGGCAGCATCGGCACGTGGGCGCGGGCGTAATCGTCCCGGCGAAAGATCGCCAGCGCCCAGAAGTGCGGCGGCGTCCACACGAAGATGATCAGGCACAGCTGCAGCGCGAACGGGTGCAACGCGTCGGTCACCGCGGTCCAGCCCAGCACCGGCGGTATCGCGCCGGCCAGGCCGCCGATCACGATGTTCTGCGGCGTCGCGCGCTTCAGGTACGCGGTGTAGACCAGCGCGTAGCCGATCAACCCGCCGAGGGTGAGTCCGGCCGTGAGCCGATTGACCAGCAGGCCCAGCACCAGCATCGAGCCGATGCCCAGCAGGATCGCAAATACCAGCACCTGCCGCGGCGTCAGTCGGCCCGTGGCCAGCGGACGCCTCGCCGTGCGGACCATCAGCTTGTCGATGCGCTCGTCGATCAGGTGGTTGAAGGCGGCGGCCGAACCGGACGCCATCCAGATGCCCAGCGTGCCGAACACCAGCGCCCGCCACGGCGGGATCCCCGGCACCGCCAGGAACATGCCGATCACCGCACAGAACACCAGCAGCGCGACCACGCGCGGCTTGGTCAATTGCAGGTATTCCCGCATCAGGCTCATGCTGGCGGCGCCCCGCCAACGGCAAAGCTGGCGCCATCCGGCCGCCGCTGGGTGCGAGCCAGCGTGGCCAGCAGGGTGAACAGCAACAACGCGGCCATGCCGTTGTGCGCGGTGGCCACCGTCAGCGGCAGCCCGAGATACACATTGCCGATGCCCAGCAGCAGCTGGCTCACCAGCGCCAGCGCGATCGCGATGCCGTAGCCGCGCAGGCCGCGCCTGGCGGCCCTGAACGACAGCCAGCCGAGATAGCCGGCCACCACCAGCGCGCCGAGCCGGTGCGTGATCTGGATCGCGCTGCGCGCGGCCATGTCCAGCACGCCCCCTTCGTAGTTCACGCCAATCGTGCGCCAGGGCACAAAGGCCTGATGGAAATCCGTCGCCGGCAACCACTGGCCCAGGCATTGCGGAAACGAGCCGGGACCGTAGCCGCACGCCAGCGCCGCATAGTTGGACGAGGTCCAGCCGCCCAGCGCGATCTGGCAGGCCAGCAGCACGATGCCGATCGCCACCCAGCGACGCAGGTCTGCCAGGCGCTCGTCCGTCGCGCCCACCCCGGCGAACCGCAGCGCGGCGTACGCCAGCAACGCAAAGGTGGCCATGCCGCCGAGCAGATGGCCCATCACCACCATCGGCTTCAGCAGCAAGGTCACCGTCCACATGCCCAGCATGGCCTGGAAGATGATCACCGCCAGCGCCAGCACGCTGATCTTCCATGCCGCCGGCCGCTGCAGCCCGATTGCCGCAAACAACGGCAGCGCCATCGCGCATGCCGCCAGCAGCGACGACCAGCGATGTTCGCCATGCATGTACAGGCCGACCCCGGCCGCGGCGAATGCCGCCCCGGCCATCACCGCCAGCCGCGCAGCACGCTTGCGCCAGCTGGCCAGCAGCGCCAGTGCCAGCACCATCACACCGAGCGTGCCGGCCAGAAAGCGATGCACCTGCTCGCGCCAGGCCTTGTGCGTTTCGAACGGACGCTGCGGAAATGCCGCATCGGCGCGGGCAATCTCGTGCGCATGTTCGGGCCAGGTCACCTGGCCGTAGCAGGTCGGCCAGTCCGGGCAGGACAAACCCGCGTTGGACAGCCGCACGAACGCGCCGAACATCACCAGCCCGAGCGCAAACACCGCCGCGAGCAGCGAAAGGCCTCGCAGTACCTTGAACGAACGCGACCACATCAGCGGATCACCTTCTGCAGATCACGAAGCAGGCCGGCAGCATCGAAGCCCGCCGGATACGACGACAGCGCGGTGCCGTCGGATTCCACCAGCACCGCACTGACGCTGTCCGGGGCGGCCGGCCGGTAGCCGGCGAGCTTGCCGTCGACATCGTCGCCCAGCTGCCAGTAGTTCGTCATGGCCTTGCGCTCGGCAGCATCGGCCGGCGGCGTGCCCAGATAGAGCAGGCGCAGACGCGACTGGTTGCGATTGAGCATGACCCGCGCCTTGGCCATCCCGGTCAGCGCGGCGAGGCAATGCACGGCGCAATCGGGCCCGGCCAGTGCGATCAGGGTCATCCGCGGTTTGCTGTCGCGCCACGGATACGGCTGGCCGTTCGCCAGCTGCACGCGCAGATTTTCGGCAACGAAATTGCGTTGCGGCAGGATCGGCTGGCCATTGGCCTTGCCCGTGGGTTGCCAACCGCCGAACACAAGCAGCCCGGCAACGATGAAAGGCGCGGCAAACACCAGCGCGATCAGCAGCAGGGCGCGGCGGCTCTTGCGCAACTTGGCGGAATCAACTGTATTCATCGGCATTCATCGCTTGGCATGTTCACGGTTTGCGCGGGTCGCGCTTGCGATGCACCACCAGCAGGATCACCACGGCGGCAACGGCAAAGGAGAACCACTGGAAGGCGTAGGCACGATGCCGCGCCGGCGGCATCGTGGAAAAGTCGAAGGTGTGCTCGCGCACGTAGCCCGAGTCCGGGTCGGCATCCAGCGCCAGCACCCGCGGATACAGCGGGCGGCCGAGGTCGTGGGCGATCTCCGCCGGATCCAGGAAGATGCTGTCCTTCGGCCAGCGGGTTTGCCGCGCCAGCGCATTGCCGCCCATCTCGATGCCGGTAGGCGGCGGCGGCACATACGACCCCTGCAGACTGATATCGCCCGCCGGCAGCGGCGGCAAGCGCGGCTTCTGTGCCGTGCCATTGCCCGGCAGGAAACCCAGGTCAACCAGCAGCAATCGGCGCTGTCCGGGCAACTCCAGCGGTGCGAATACTTCCACCCCGCCGCGCTCGTCGTGCTTGGGGTTGTCCAGCAGGTAGCGGCGATCGGCAAGATAATGGCCGCGTACCCTTACTCGCGGAAAGCTGCCGGCCTGCGGCGTTCCGGCCACCCTGGCGAAGTCCTGCAGCGGTGCGGACGACGATGCGGCATACCGTCGCAGAAGTGCTTCCTTGTAGTCGGCGCGATGCAGCTGCCAGACGCCCAAACGCACGAACAGCAAGGCTCCAGCCGCTGTCAGCAGCAACGCCCACCAGGACGGACGGCGAAATCCGCTCACGCGGAGTGCCCGCTGACGGTAGCTATACTGCCCTTATCGAATTCGATCGGATCAATCACGTGGAAACCATCTACAAATATGCGCTGGTGGGGTTGCTGCTGGTGGTGATCTTCAGCCTCGGCCAGGCACTGTTTTTCATGATGACCGACAAGGATAACGACAAGCGCACGGTATGGGCGTTGACTCGCCGCATCGGCCTGTCGCTGCTGCTCATCGGCATGGTCGCGTTCGGCATCTGGATGGGCTGGCTGCATCCGCACGACGTTGGCCAGTAATTGTACCCGGCCACGACGGCCACTGCGCCCTGCCCATGACAAATCCCCCTGACAGCCGCTGATGTCGAAGCCGCCGCCGCACCGCATCGCTGACTGCAGCAGCTCCGCGCCCGGCTGGCCACCGGTCCACAGCCCTCGCAGCACAAAGCCCGCCATTGGCGGGCTTTGCGTTTTCCGAGCCCGTGCGACTGCTCAGAGAATGTAGACAAACATGAAAAGGCAGAGCCAGACCACATCGACGAAGTGCCAGTACCACGCCACCGCCTCGAAGCCGAAATGGTGCTCCTTGCTGAAGTGGCCCTTCAGCACGCGGAACCAGATCACCGACAGCATGATCGTACCCAGCGTCACGTGCAGGCCGTGGAACCCGGTCAACAGGAAGAAGGTGGCGCCGTAGACGCCGCTGTGCAGGGTCAGGTTGAGTTCGCGATAAGCCTCGATGTATTCGTGCGCCTGGAAGTTCAGGAACAGTGCGCCCAGCAGCACGGTCATGCCCAGGAACACCAGGATCTTGCCGCGGTGCCCTGCGCGCAGCGCATGATGGGCAATCGTCACGGTGACGCTGGAGCTGAGCAGGATCAGCGTATTGAGCAATGGCAGCCCCCACGCGGCGACGGTGCTGAAGCTGCCGCCCACGTGCGCCGGACCGTTGCCGCCGTCGGCGCCCCACGACGCCGCGTAATTGCTCCACAGAAACTGATGGGTCAATGCGCCATGACCCTCGCCGCCGAGCCACGGCACCGAGAACATGCGGATGTAGAACAGCGCGCCGAAGAACGCGCCGAAGAACATCACCTCGGAGAAGATGAACCACATCATGCCCATGCGGAACGAGGTATCCACCTGGCTGTTGTAGCGACCGGACAGCGACTCGTTGATCACCGAGCGGAACCAGCCGAAGAACATGCCCAGCACGCCGATCGCGCCGACGGCAAGCACGGTCCTGCCGAAACCGGAATCGCCGGGCTCCGCGTTCAGCCAGTGCGCGGCGCCGAACATGGTGGTGAACATGACCGCCGCGGCCACGAACGGCCAGAAGCTCTTGGTCGGAACAAAGTAAGCGTCGTGCTGCTGACCCATGGTGAGACCCCGTGGATTTCTCTTGATGACTTCTGCCCCGCCGTGTCGCTCGGGGAACTGCATGCCGATCGGCCAAACCCGACCGGTTGAAGGGGAACGTCCCGCGCTCGCGAAACGTCCCGCGCTCGCGATAAAACCTTGCGGTAAAAACTATTTCTTCATCAGCAGGATCTGCAGGAACGACAGCAGGAAGAACGTCACCACCACCCCGACAAGTATCGTCACGGTGCGTCGCACCCCTTTCCTGCTGTCAGCCATGCTGTGCCCTGTTGTCCGCTGCATCATGTCGATTCGCTTTCCCGGCTGCGCCCCGCCGTGCACGGGCGGAGCATTGTGCTGGACGATCAGGCGTTCACGTTGCCGTGGGCCAGTTCCTCGTCATGAATGATCGGCGGTACGTCGAAGGTATGGTGCGGAGCCGGCGAGGGCACCGTCCATTCCAGGCCCTTGGCGCCTTCCCACGCGCGTTCCCCAGCCTTCTTCTTCGAGAAGAACACGCAATGGATCAGCACGCCCAGGAAGATCAGCTGCGAGGCGCCGAACAGGAAGCCGCCGATCGAGCTGATCATGTTGAAGTTGGCAAACGCCACGTTGTAGTCGGGAATGCGCCGCGGCATGCCGGCCAGGCCCAGGAAGTGCATCGGGAAGAACAGCACGTTCACCCACACCACGCTGTTCCAGAAATGCACCTTGCCCCAGAACTCGTTGTACATCCGGCCGGTCCACTTCGGCAACCAGTAATAGGTCGCCGAGATGATCGCGAACAGCGCACCGGTCACCAGCACATAGTGGAAATGCGCGACCACGAAGTAGCTGTCCTGGTACTGGAAGTCGGCCGGTACCAGCGCCAGCATCAGGCCGGAGAAGCCGCCGATGGTGAACAGGATCACGAACGCGATGGCGAACAGCATCGGCGTCTCGAACGTCATCGAGCCGCCCCACATCGTGCTGACCCAGTTGAACACCTTCACGCCGGTCGGTACCGCGATCAGCATCGTCGCGTACATGAAGAAGATGTCGGCGCCCAGCGGCAGGCCCACCGCGAACATGTGGTGCGCCCACACGATGAACGACAGGAAGGCAATCGAGGCGATCGCGAACACCATCGCCTTGTAGCCGAAGATCGGCTTGCGGGCAAAGGTCGGGATCACTTCGGAGATGATCCCGAACGCCGGCAGGATCATGATGTAGACCTCCGGGTGCCCGAAGAACCAGAAAATGTGTTGGTACAAGACGGGGTCACCACCGCCGCCCGGGTTGAAGAAGCTGGTGCCGAAGTATTTGTCGGTCAGCAGCATCGTGACCGCACCGGCCAGCACCGGCATCACCGCGATCAGCAGGAACGCGGTGATCAGCCAGCTCCACACGAACACCGGCATCTTCAGCAGATCCATCCCGGGTGCGCGCATGTTGAGGATGGTGGCGATGATGTTGATCGCACCCATGATCGAGCTGATGCCCATCAGGTGGATCGCGAACACCACATACGCCAGCGAACCACTCTGCAACGCCAGCGGCGGATACATGGTCCAGCCGCCGGCCGGGCCGCCGCCCGGCAGGAACAGGGTGGACAGCAGCAGCACGAAGGCAAACGGCAGGATCCAGAACGACAGGTTGTTCATGCGCGGCAGCGCCATGTCCGGCGCGCCGATCATCAGCGGGATCATCCAGTTGCCGAGGCCGACGAAGGCCGGCATGATCGCGCCGAAGATCATCACCAGCGCATGCAGGGTGGTCATCTCGTTGAAGAAGTACGGCTGCACCAGCTGCAGGCCGGGCTTGAACAGCTCGGCGCGGATCACCATCGCGAAACTGCCGCCGATGAAGAACATCGTCAGCGCGAAGATCAGATACAGCGTGCCGATGTCCTTGTGATTGGTGGACATGCACCAGCGCTGGAAAAAACCTTTCGGCGCGCCGTGGTGATCGTCGTGCTGATCATGGATGGCTGCGTGGGACATGGCCTTGTACCTCTAACCTGTTGTTGAATGCGTCGAGTCGAAACTGCGTGGGCAGTGAAGGTTCAGCCCTGCTTGCCATTGGCAGGAGCAACGGCGATCTGCGCGGTCTGCGGCGCGGCAGCCGTGGAGGCAGCCGCCGGTGCGGCAGCGGGCGCAGCGGCCGGAGCCGCTGACTGCGTTTCCTGCGCGGCCAGCCACTTGGCAAAGTCCGCCTTGGACTTGGCCACCACCACGATCGGCATGAAGCCATGATCCTGGCCGCACAATTCGGCGCACTGGCCGCGATAGGTACCCGGTGTGGTGATGTTGGTCCATGCGACATTGACGATGCCGGGGATCGCATCCAGCTTCCAGCCCAGCGCCGGCACCCACCACGAGTGGATCACGTCGCCACCGGTGATCAGGAATCGGATCTTGGTGTCGACCGGCACCACCAGCGGCTTGTCGACATTCAGCAGGTAGGTGTTCTCGGTGCCCACCTTGACCGCGTACGGGTCCATGCCCGAACCGAGCTGGCGGGTCTGATCGCTCTGCGAATCGAGCTTGGACATGAAGCCGACCTTGTCGATCGGCTTGCCCAGGTAACTGATGTAGTCGTAACGCCATTTCCACTGGTAGCCGGTGATCTTCACCGTCATCTGCGAACCGGTGGTGTCCGCCCACGAGGTGAGTCCGCCGGTGGCCAGGTAGGCCAGCACGATCAGGATGATCACGGGGATCGTGGTCCAGACGATTTCCAGCGTGGTGTTGTGCGACCACTTCTCGGCCACCGCGCCGCGCGATTTGCGGAACCGGAACATGGCGATGAACATCGCGCCGAACACCAGCACCCCGATCACCACGCACACGCCAAGCGAGATGTTGTTGAGGTGGTACGGCACCGGCGACCAGGTGCTTGCGCCGCGCTGCATGTTCAGCTGCCACGGACCCGGTGCGGCCTGAGCCGCGCTGCCGAACGAGGCAAGGGCCAGTGTCGCCCATGCCATGAATGATCGCCTGATGCCGCCAGATGTCATGTCTTGCACCCTAGATTCTGTTTTTGTGGCTGCCCATTGAACTCGGCCAGCAACACCATGAGTTTCCCCGACAACTCCACGCGTTCCCGTTCCGTCAGAAAAGCGCCTATCTCCAGCCTGTGACCATGCGATGACAGCAGCAGGCAATGGCGACCATCGCCCGGCTCCAGCAGCACACGCACCCAGTACGACTGGAAACGCCTGCAGCTGCGACCCGGCAGCGATTGCACCTCCAGCGACGATGCATCGAGGGTGATGCGCTCACTGCGCTCGCCGGCCCGCCACGCCGCGCGCAAGGCGCAAGTCATGGCGACAGATTCAACCAGGGCAAACAGTGGAGCAAACACGTTCCCCTGCCACGCACCCAGTCCCGCCGTTGTCAACGCCAGCGCCACCAGAACCACGATCAATCGACGCAGACTGCGCCGGCTTAACGTGCGATTGGGCTTGAGCCACATCGTCACGCTGGGCAGGCCGGCGGCAGCTGGTCGAAGCACGATCATGGGGATCCGGCGTGCCTGGAACAGCGCGATGATAGGGCGCGGCGAGGCATCGGGCAAGAATGTCGCAGCTTCTTGACCTGAATCAGGTCATCCAGGCGCGTTTGCGGTATGCAGCCGGCACCTGCACGACTGCGTCCGCGGGAGGGGCCGCAAGGATCCTCCCGCGCCTTCGCGCAACGCCCGGCACGCAGCGTACAATCCCGCGCTCACCTCCGCAGCAGCGGATTTTTCGGCAAGCCCGTGAACCAGTCCATTCTCAACCCCGAACTCCCCGATCGCATCGAGCCGGCCCGTGCGCGCATCACCGCGGCCTGGTTGCGCGACGAAACCGAAGCGGTCAACGACCTGCTCGATCAGGCCAGCCTGTCGCCGGACGAACGCGAACAGGTGATCGAGCGGGCGGTGGCGCTGGTCGCGCGCGTCCGCGCGCGCGCCAAGGACATGGGCGTGGTCGATTCGTTCATGCGCCAGTACGACCTGTCCAGCGAGGAAGGCGTGCTGCTGATGTGCGTGGCCGAGGCGCTGCTGCGCATTCCGGACAGCGGCACCGCCGACAAGCTGATCCGCGACAAGCTCGGCGACGCCAACTGGCGCAAGCATCTGGGGCGCAGCGAATCGCTGCTGGTCAACGCCTCCACCTGGGGTCTGTTGCTGACCGGCCAGTTGATCAACCTCGCCGATGGCACCCATCGGGACTTCACCGGCGCGCTGCGCCGGCTGGTCGCCAGGATCGGCGACCCCACCATCCGGGTGGCGGTACGCCAGGCCATGCGCATCATGGGCTACCAGTTCGTGATGGGCCGTACCATGGTCGAGGCCCTGGAGCGTGCCGCCAGGAAGGAGAACACGCCGTACCGCTACTCGTTCGACATGCTCGGCGAATCGGCCCTGACCGCCGCGGACGCCGAGCGCTACCAGCAGGCCTATCGCGATGCGATCGCGGCGCTCGGCAAGCGCGGCCCGTTCGCCAACCATACCGAAGCGCCATCGATCTCGGTAAAGCTGTCGGCGCTGTTCCCGCGCTATGAAGTGGCCCAACGCGAGCGCTCACGCAAGGCGCTTGCCGAAAAGCTGCTGGAGCTGGCGCAGCTGTCGATGCAGCACGGCATCGCGCTGTCGGTCGATGCCGAGGAGGTCGACCGGCTGGAGCTGTCGCTGGACATTGTCGGCGACGTCTTCGCGCATCCGTCGCTGGCGGGCTGGAACGGCCTGGGCTTCGTGGTGCAGGCGTATACCAAGCGCGCCCCGTTCGTGATCGACTGGCTGGTCGAAACGGCACTGACGGCAAAGCGCCGCTGGTACGTGCGACTGGTCAAGGGCGCCTACTGGGATGCCGAAATCAAGCGCGCGCAGGAGCAGGGCCTGAGCGGCTACCCGGTGTTCACCCGCAAGCCGAACACCGACGTGTCGTATCTGGCCTGCGCACGGCGCCTGTTCAATGCCGGCAGCGAACTGATCTACCCGCAGTTCGCCACCCACAACGCGCACACCATTGCCGCCGTGCATCACATGGCGCAGGGGCGGCCGTTCGAGTTCCAGCGTCTGCACGGCATGGCCGTCGACCTGTATGCCGAGGTGATCGGCAAGCACAGCTTCAACGTGCCTTGCCGCGTCTACGCACCGGTCGGCTCGCACCAGGATCTGCTGCCGTACCTGGTGCGCCGCCTGCTGGAAAACGGCGCCAACACCAGCTTCGTCAATCGCATCGTCGATGAAGAGCTGTCGCCGCGCGAACTGGTCGCCGATCCGTGCGAGACGGTGCGCGCGTTCGATTCGATTCCCCACCCGCGCATCCCGCTGCCGGCCAATCTCTACGGTGAACTTCGGAAGAATTCCATGGGCGTCAACTTTGCCAACGACAACGAATTGAGAGCCCTGGCCGAGGCGGTCAACGCCCAGCAGGGGCCATGGACCGCCGGCCCGCTGGTGCCGGGTTCCCACAGCACCGGCACCCACGTCGAGGTCACCGACCCGTCCGACCGCCGACGCAAGCTCGGCAGCTACGTCACCGCCGACCCGGCCACGGTGGAGAAGGCACTGGCCAACGCCGCCGCCGCCCAGGACGGCTGGAACAACCTGCCGGTGACGAACCGCGCGGCGATGCTGGAGTACGCCGCCGAGCAACTCGAGGCGCGCCGCGCGGAATTCATCGCGCTGTGCGTGCGCGAGGCCGGCAAGAGCCTGCCCGACGCGATCGCCGAGATCCGCGAGGCGGCCGACTTCCTGCGCTACTACGCCACCATGGCGCGGCGCCTGTTCGCCGAGCCGGAGCTGCTGCCCGGCCCCACCGGCGAGACCAACCAGCTGTTCCTCGAAGGCCGCGGCGTGTTCGTCGGGATCAGCCCGTGGAATTTCCCGCTGGCGATCTTCATCGGCCAGCTCAGCGCCGCGCTGGCCGCCGGCAACACGGTGATCGCCAAGCCGGCCGAGCAGACCAGCCTGATCGGCTATCTGGCCACCCAACTGCTGCATGAAGCAGGCGTGCCGAAAGACGTGCTGCAGTTCCTGCCCGGCGACGGACCCAGCGTGGGCGCCGCGCTGACCCGCGATCCGCGCGTGGCCGGGGTGGTGTTCACCGGCGCCACCGAAACCGCCTGGGCGATCAACCGCGCGCTGGCCGCGCGCAACGCGCCGATTGCCGTGCTGATTGCCGAGACCGGCGGCCAGAATGCGATGATCGCCGACTCCTCGGCGCTGCCCGAGCAGATCGTCAAGGACGTGATCGCCTCGGCGTTCCAGTCCGCCGGCCAGCGCTGCTCGGCGGCGCGCGTGCTGTATGTCCAGGAAGATATCGCCGACAAGGTGATCGAGATGCTCGCCGGTGCGATGGCCGAACTGAAGGTGGGCGACCCCGGCCGGCTCTCCACCGACGTCGGCCCGGTGATCGACGAGGAGGCCAGGGCGACCCTGGTTGCGCACGCCGAGCGCATGGACCGCGAGGCAAGAAAGATCGCCGAGGCGCCGATGGATCCGGACGAAACCGGCCATGGCACGTTCTTCGCCCCGCGCGCCTACGAGATCCCGTCGCTGGCGGTGCTGCAGCGCGAAGTGTTCGGCCCGGTGCTGCACCTGATCCGTTTCAAGGCCAGCGCGCTGAAGCAGGTGATCGAGGAAATCAACGCCACCGGCTACGGTCTCACCCTGGGCGTGCACAGCCGCATCGACGCCACCGTCGACTACATCAGCCGGCACGCCCGCGTCGGCAACTGCTACGTCAACCGCAACCAGATCGGTGCGGTGGTCGGCGTGCAGCCGTTCGGCGGTGAAGGCCTGTCCGGTACCGGGCCCAAGGCCGGCGGCCCGCATTACCTGCTGCGCTTTGCCGGCGAGCGCACGCTGACCATCAACACCACCGCATCGGGCGGCAACGCATCGCTGCTGACCATCGGCGAATAGCCCGCCCGACCGGCCAGTGGTGGCAGCGCGCCGTGTCGCACCGCCACGCTGCCCAGGCTCCTGGCGTCAGAGCTATGCTGCACACTTCGACGTGAGAGAGTCGGCATGAGCGATACTCCGTTTTCCCTCGACGATCATCTGCAGCGCATGCGCGGCGCGCACCGCAGCCAGCCGATGCCGGCATGGCCCGACCGCGCGCGCCGTCTGCAGGCACTGGAGGCGCTGGTGCTGCAGCATCGCAGCGAGATCGCCGCGGCGATCAACGCCGATTTCGGCTGCCGCCCGCACGAGGAAACCGACCTGCTGGAGATCTACCCCAGCCTGTCGGCGATTCGCCATGCGCTGGCCCGCGGCCGGCGCTGGATGAAACCGCGCCGACGCCTGGCCGACCTGCTGTTCCTGCCCGCCAGCACCGAGCTGCGCCCGCAGCCGCTGGGCGTGATCGGCATCATCGTGCCATGGAACTACCCGCTGTATCTGGCGATCGGCCCGCTGGTCGACGCACTGGCCGCGGGCAACCGCGCCATGATCAAGATGAGCGAATACACGCCGCGCTTCTCGGCGCTGTTCGCCGAGCTGGTCGGACATCACTTCGCACCGGACGAAGTGGTGGTGATCAACGGCGACGCCGCGGTGGCGCAGGCGTTCTCGTCGCTGCCGTTCGACCACTTGCTGTTCACCGGCTCCACCGCGGTGGGCCGCCACGTGATGCGCGCGGCCGCCGCCAACCTGACCCCGGTGACGCTGGAACTCGGCGGCAAGTCGCCGGCGATCATCGGCCCGGACGCCCACTTCGAGCGGGCGGTGGAGCGCATCGTGTTCGGCAAGCTGGTCAACGCCGGGCAGACCTGCATCGCCCCCGACTACGTGCTGTTGCCGCGCAGCCGGGTAGGCGACTTCATTGCCGCGGCCCGCGCCACGGTGAACCGGCTGTATCCGGAAATCGGCGCCAACGCGCAATACGCCAGCATCGTCTCGGAGGCCCAATACCAGCGCCTGATCGGCCTGCGCGATGCGGCGGTGGCCGCCGGCGCACGCGCCGAAATCCTGGGCAGCGGCAGCGACCCGGCGCAACCGCGGCGGCTGTTGCCGACCTTGCTGATCGGCGTGCAGGACTCGATGAAAGTGATGCACGAGGAGATCTTCGGACCGCTGCTGCCGGTGGTCGGCTACGACACCCTGGACCAGGCCATCGGCTATATTGCGGCCCGGCCGCATCCGCTGGCGCTGTACCTGTTCGAGCGCAACCGCACGGCCATCGAAAAGGTGCTGTCGGGCACCATCGCCGGCGGCGTCACGGTCAACGACACGCTGTATCACATTGCCCAGCACAAGCTGCCGTTCGGCGGCATCGGCCCGTCCGGCATGGGCGGCTATCACGGCGAGGCCGGCTTCCGCACCTTCTCGCACGCCAAGCCGGTGATGCGCCAGGCCCGCCTGAACGGTGCCGGCCTGCTCAACCCGCCCTACGGCGCGCGCTTCCGGCACATGCTGGACCTGTTGCTCAAACGCGGCTGAGCACCAAAAAAACACGGGGCAAGCTCGCGCCTGCCCCGTGTTTCGCATCGAATCCGGCCAGCCACCGAGGAACCGGTGGCCGCACCATCGCTTACTCTTTGACCGAGCCGGCGTAGCGACGGCGGAACTTGTCGACGCGACCGCCGATGTCCAGCGTCTTCTGCTTGCCGGTGTAGAACGGATGCGAATGGCTGGAGATGTCCACCTTGATCAGCGGGTACTCATTGCCGTCTTCCCACTTGATGGTCTCCTTGCTGGACATGGTCGACTTGGTCAGAAACGAAAAGTCGGACGACAGATCCTGGAACACCACCGGGTTGTAGGTCGGATGGATATCGGGCTTCATGATGGCATGCTCTAAAGCGGTGGTAGTCAAGAGCGGCATTGTAACGGCCGATCAGCCGGCACTGCAAGTCTGCCGGCTTGCCGGGAGTCGGCCGCCAGCAAGCCGTCAGTCCGTCGCACCCAGTGCGCGCCTCACCATGGCGGCAAACCACCGGGGCCGGTCGACCTCCAGCACGAGATTGGCCCCGGCTGGATGCCCTAGGGAATGTCTGAATAAGCCGTCATCCCGGCGAAAGCCGGGATCCAGTGACTTGATAACCCCTCGAAGGCACTGGATTCCGGCTTTCGCCGGAATGACGAGCAGAAGCTTGTTCAGACGTTCCCTAGCAACCTGTCGTTCGCTCTCACGCCTGCACGTAGCGCGCGGCGCCACCGATCCAGCGTTCGATCAGCCGCTCGGTCTGCCGTGGATGGTCGGCCAGCATGCGCTCGCCCACCTGCTGCACCGCCGGCAGCAGATGCGCGTCGCGGGCCAGGTCGGCAATGCGGAAACTGAGCTGGCCGGTCTGGCGGGTACCGAGCAGCTCGCCCGGACCGCGCAGCAGCAGATCCTGCTCGGCGATGCGGAAGCCGTCGCTGGTCTGGCGCATCACCTGCAGCCGCTCGCGCGCCAGCTGGCCCAGCGGCGGCTGATACAGCAGCACGCAATTGGAGGCGGCCGCGCCGCGACCGACGCGGCCGCGCAGCTGATGCAACTGGGCCAGGCCGAGCCGTTCGCTGTTCTCGATCACCATCAGGCTGGCCCTGGGCACATCCACGCCGACCTCGATCACCGTGGTCGCCACCAGCACCGACAGCTCGCCCGCCTTGAACGCATCCATCACCGCCTGTTTCTCTGTGGGCTTCATGCGGCCATGGATCAGGCCGATCCTGAATCCGCTCAACGCGGCGGACAATTCGGCGAACGCCACCTCGGCCGCCTGCGCGCGCAGCAGTTCGGATTCCTCGATCAGCGTGCATACCCAATACGCCTGCCGGCCTTCGCCGCAAGCGGCATGGATGCGCTCGATCACCTCGGCCCGGCGCGCATTGGAAATCGCGATGGTCTGCACCGGCGTGCGACCGGGCGGCAGCTCGTCGATCGAGGAAATGTCCAGATCGGCATACGCGCTCATCGCCAGCGTGCGCGGGATCGGGGTGGCGGTAAGCACCAGTTGATGCGGAACCTGTTCGCCCGCCCGACCCTTGTCGCGCAAGGCAAGCCGCTGCTGTACGCCGAAGCGGTGCTGTTCATCGACGATCACCAGCCCGAGCTGCGCAAACGCCACCCCTTCCTGCATCAACGCGTGCGTGCCGATCACCACCGGCGCCCCTTGCGCCACGCGCTGCAAGGCCAGCTTGCGCGCCTTGCCGGTGACCTTGCCGGCCAGCCATTCCACCTCGATGCCGAGCGGATGCAGCCAATGCCGGAAATTGTGCCGATGCTGCTCGGCCAGCAGTTCGGTCGGCGCCATCAGGGCCACCTGGTACCCCGCCTCCACCGCGGCCAGCGCGGCCAGCGCGGCCACCACCGTCTTGCCCGAACCGACATCGCCCTGCACCAGCCGCAACATCGGCCGGGATTGCGCCAGATCCCTGGCGACCTCCGCGCTGATGCGCCGCTGCGCCGCGGTCAGCTCGAACGGCAGCCCGGCAAGCAGCCGCTGGCACAAGTCGCCACCGTCCGCCAGTCGCGGCGCATGCCGGCGACGCACGGCGGCGCGCAGGCGTTTCAGGCTCAGATGCCGGGCCAGCAATTCCTCGAACGCCAGGCGCTGCTGCGCCGGGTGATGGCCGAGCATGAGCTGGCCCAGATGCGCATCCGCCGGCGGCCGATGCGCGTACAGCAGCGCGTCGCGCAACGAGGTCAGGCCATGCCCGGCGCACAGCTCGGGCGGTATCAGTTCCAGCGTGGCCGCCGGTGGCAGCAGCGCCAGCGCCTTGCCGATCACCCCGGCCAGCCGCTTCTGCCCCAGCCCCTCGGTGCTCGGATAGACCGGGCTGAGCAACGCATCGACGCTGACTGCATCGCCCCCGCCGAGGCGCTGATACTGCGGATGCACCATTTCCAGCCCGTGTGCACCATGCCGCACTTCGCCATAGCACAGCAGGCGGGTTCCCGGCTGCAACTGCTCGGACTGCGCCCGGTTGAAATGGAAGAAGCGCAGCAGCAGGGTCTGCCGGCTGTCATCGCCGATCGCCACCTTCAACTGCGGCCGATAACGAAAGCCCCGCTCGACCGCTTCGACCCGCCCCACCACCTGCGCCCGCTCGCCGACGTGCAGATCGGCGATCGCACTGACCCGGGTCTTGTCCTCGTAGCGCAGCGGCAGGTGAAACCACAGATCCTGCACCCGCTCCAGCCCGAGCCGGGCCAGCGCCGCAACCAGCGCCGGCCCGACCCCCGGCAGTACGCTGACCGGATCGGTGCCCGGATCAGGCGCAATGGCGGTGGCGGAGCCGGCGGTGTGGGCAATCATGGCGACTGGGAGCCTGTCGGACTTTGGTGGTCGAGGCGAAAATTCGGCTGTGCGAGGACAGATTTTCGCCGCTTCTTGGCCCATAGTGGATCACACAGACGGATTCGCAGCCCGGCCGACCAACGGTCCGACCGGCTGCTAGCCTAACCGAGCGCCGCCGGCAGCCGTAAGCCGAATGCCGACCAGTGCTGTCGGCGCCCGCCGTTCCCTGAAATCAGTCCAGCACCATCACGGCGTCGATTTCGACCGGTGCCGCCTTCGGCAGGGCAGCGACCTGGATGGTGGATCGCGCCGGGTACGGCGGCTGGAAATACTCGGCCATGACGGCATTGACCGCGGCGAAATTCGCCAGATCGGTCACGTAGATGCCCATGCGCACGATCTGCGCCAGCGAGCCGCCGGCAGCCCTGGCCAGCGCATCGAGATTGTCGAACACCCGCCGCGTCTGCACGCTGATGTCGCCCTCGACCAGCGCCGCCGTGCCCGGGTCGAGCGGAATCTGGCCGGAGAAGTACACCGTCTGGCCGGCGCGCACGGCCTGCGAATACGGGCCGATCGCGGCCGGCGCCAGTTCAGTGGCGATGATGCTGCGGGACATGGCAAACCTCGCGAAATCAAAACGCCAGTGTAGGAGCGCACCCTGTGCGCGAAAAGCCCCGGTAATCGCGTGACGTTTTCGCACCCGGTACCTTCCGCAGGACGCGCCGCGGCCACCGACCGGAAATTGCGCCAATGCGGGCAACCGCCGCGTTGCAGGCCGAACCGCGACGTGACCGCCCCGGTGCCGCCGCGAGTCCGCAAGGGAGCGCTTCGGCAACGGTTGCCAGGGGATAGGTGCGGCAAATGGTGCAGAATGCAGCGCAACCATGGCGCGCCAGGGGAAGGTGTCCGGCGTCTCGGCGGTGACGAGAGCCCGCAGCCTGCCCCAGTCCCCATGACCACGGAGCCTTGCATGACCCAGCGCAGCGAGCATGTTCCCGCCATCATCCCGCCGGTCGAACACCGCCGGATCGCCCAGGCGATCGTCGATTTCGTCAGCCAGATACCGGGCAGCCGGATCGACGGCAGCCGGGACCCGGCCACCGAGGCGCGCCGGCTGGCCAATCGTGCCGCGCAACACGCGGCACTCACCGCCGGGTCGCTGGCACTGCCGCCGGGGCCACTGGGCTGGCTGACCCTGCTGCCGGAATTGATCGCGATCTGGAAGATCCAGGCGCAGCTGGTCAGCGACATCGCCGCCGCCTACGGCCGCCACGCCACCCTGGAGCGCGAGCAGATGCTGTGGTGCCTGTTCCGGCACACCGCCGCGCAGGCGTTCCGCGATCTGGCCGTGCAGATCGGCGATCGACTGGTATTTCGGCGCATGACGCGCGGCGTCGCGCAGCGGATCGCCGGACAGGTCGGCGTCAAGCTCTCCCGGCGTACGCTCAGCGAAGGCCTCTCGCGCTGGCTGCCGCTGATCGGCGCGCTGGGTGTCGGCGCCTACGCGTATTACGACACCGGACAGGTTGCCGGCACGGCGATCGCCTTGTTCAGCGGCGAGGTGATGTTCGAACCGGGCACGCCGGCCGATGCGCAGACCGACGTGCCGCCGCCCGCCGGCGATTCCCCACCGGCTCCGTTCGCGCAAATCCCGGCGGCCGGCCGCACACCGCGCCCACCGGCGGAATGACCCCGCGCCCGGGCGTGACGCATCGCCCGCATTGCGGCAAGCTGTCCACTGGATTTCCGCCGGAGCCGCCGCATGAAGGCACGCCCTGATCGACCCGTCGCGCTGGTCACCGGCGCCAGCCGGCGGGTTGGCGCGGTCATCGCGCGTACCCTGCATGCGGCCGGCTATGACCTGGCGCTGCATTACCGTCGTTCCGCCGACGATGCCCGCGCCTTGGCGGACGAACTGGAACACCGCCGCCGCCGCAGCACCTTGCTGCTGCAGGCCGAACTGGCCGAGTTGCCTGCCTTGCCGGACATGATCGAGCAATTGCTGGCGCATTACGGACGACTCGATGCGCTGGTCAACAACGCCTCGGCGTTCCATGCCACGCCGCTGGGCACGGCCACGCCGGCGCAGTGGGACGAGCTGTTCGCGTCCAATGCGCAGGCGCCGTTCTTCCTCAGCCAGGCGGCGATCCCGGCACTGCGCGAAGCGCATGGCGGCATCGTCAACCTGCTGGACATCTATGCCGAACGCCCGCTGGCGGAACACCCGCTGTACTGCATGGCCAAGGCCGCGCTGGGCGCGATGACCCGCTCGCTAGCGCTGGACCTGGCGCCCACCGTGCGCGTCAACGGCGTCGCCCCCGGCGCGGTGCTGTGGCCCAGCGACGGCAAGCCCGGCGCCGATCAGCAGGCGTTGCTGGCGCGCACGCCGCTCAAGCGCGCCGGCACGCCCGACGACGTCGCCGGCGCGGTGCTGTGGCTGCTGCGCGACGCGCCGTTCGTCACCGGCCAGATCATCCGCGTCGACGGCGGGCGCACGCTCGCGGTGTGAGCGCAGGGAACCGGTAGGAGCGCACCCTGTGCGCGAATGCTTTTGCCGCGCGTTTGGTAGGAGCGCACCCTGTGCGCGAATGCTCTTGTCACGGTTGCTGCAAAGAGCATTCGCGCACAGGGTGCGCTCCTACAACAGATCCAGCGGCGGTTCGACCTGCAGCGGCTCGCGCTCCGCCGGAAACGCCGCCCACAGTTCGGCCATGCTCAGGCCGCTTTGCGGGTGGCGGAAATGCGGCGCGATATCCGCGATCGGCTTGAGCACGAAGGCATGCCGCAGCTCCTCGCGCGGCAGCTGCAGATGCCCCGGGCCTGCCGTCACCAGAGCGTCGTAGAACACGATATCCACGTCCAGCGTGCGGTCGCTGTAGCGCGGCACGTCGCGGCGGCGGCCATGACGGTCTTCCAGCGCGTGCAGCCAGTCGTTCAGTGCCGCGGGGGTGAGATCGGTATCCAGCCCCACCGCGAGGTTCACGAAATCCGCGCCATCGAAGCCCAGCGCATGGTTGCGATAAGCCGGCGATACGGCGATCGGGCCGAAGCGCGCGCGCAACTCGCCGATCGCCGCACGCAAGTGGCGCCGCGGTTCGAGGTTGGAGCCCAGACTCAGGTAGACACGTGCCATCGAATCAGCAGCCGGTCAGTGGGGGTGGTCGCGGACGGGCGATGGTGCTGGCGCCGCGGCGAGCGGCAGCTGCAACGCGCGAACGTCCTGTCCGGAGGGTTGCTGGTAGAGCGCGAGTCCGAATTCCGGCAGCAAGGCGATCAGGTGATCGAAGATGTCGCCCTGGATATTCTCGTATTCGTCCCAGGCGGTGGTCGCGGTGAAGCAGTAGAGTTCCAGCGGAATGCCGTTCGGCCCACTGGCCAGCTGGCGCGCCATGCAGGTCATCTGGCGGTGGATCTTCGGGTGCTGGTGCAGATAGGCATTGACGTAGGCGCGGAACGTGCCGAGGTTGGTCAGCCGGCGGCGGTTGAACGGCTGCTCGCCCGCCTCGCCCAGTTGACGATTCCATTTGTCCAGTTCGCTGTGCTTGCGGCCGAGGTAATCCGCGAGCAGGCGGAACTGCGACAGCCGGGCCAGCTCGTCCTCGCCGAGGAAGTGCACACCCGCCGCATCCAGATACAGCGCCCGCTTGATCCGCCGGCCGCCGGACTCGGTCATGCCACGCCAGTTCTGGTAGCTCTCCGCGATCAGCTTCCAGGTCGGCACGGTCACGATGGTCCGGTCGAAGTTGCGCACCTTGACCGTGTACAGGGTGATGTCGATCACGTCGCCATCGGCACCCGCGCCGGGCATGCTGATCCAGTCGCCGACCCGCAGCATGTCGTTGGAGGACAGCTGCATGCCGGCGACGAAACCCAGGATGGTGTCCTTGAACACCAGGATCAGCACCGCCGACATCGCACCCAGCCCCGACAGCAGCAGCCCCACCCGCTTGTCGGTGACGGTGCCGATGATCAGCAGCGCGCCGACGATGAACAGCACCAGCTTCACCAGCTGCAGCAGCCCCTTGATCGGCCGCTGGCCACCAGCCGGGGTGGCGCGGTACAGCACCTCCAGCGCCGACAACGCCGCACTGATCGCCATCACCACGAAAAACACCATCAGCGCCATCGCGATGTTGCCGATCAGGCGCTCGGCACGATCGGGCACGCCGGGCACCAGCTGGATCCCGAACTGGAGCACCAGCGCCGGCACCAGCCGCGCCAGCCAATGGAACACGCCATACTGGAACAGCGCATCGTCCCAGTGCCACGCCGTGCGCCTGACGATGCCGCGCATGATCCGCAACAACACCAGCCGGGTCAGCGTACCGGCCAGCCACGCCACCACCAGCAGGACCAGCGTACCGGTCAGCGCGTGCATCCATGGCCGCTGCAGCAGGCCGACAATCGAATCCATCCCTTCGGTTCTCCTCATGTTTTCAAGGCCCGGCTACTGCGGCCGGGTGCCGCGCTCGATGCGCACGCCGACCGCCCGCGCCCCGCGCACCGCACCGGGCTTGGACAGCTTCAGGCGTACCCAGCTCACCGCGAATTCCTCGCGGATGATCGCCGCGCAGTGCTCGGCCAGCGTCTCGACCAGGCCGAAACTCGATGCGCTCACATAGTCGATCAGGCGCCTGGACACGTCCTTGTAGTTGAGCGTCAGCGCAATATCGTCGCTGGCCGCCGGGACGGTGTTGTCGAACGCCATCTCGATGTCGAACGACAGCGTCTGGCGCACCCGGCGCTCCCAGTCGTAGATGCCGATGACGGTATCGATGCGCAGTTCTTCGATGAAAACGATATCCATGGCGGCGATCACTGATAACGGTAGCCCTACAGGGTCGGCGAGCCGGCCCGCAGATGCAAGTCGCGCCGTGCCGGAACGCCCTGGCCTGGTCGTCATGCGATCATGTGCGGATGACCGCCTTCAACACCCTGCCGCTCAAGCCCGCCCTGCTCGCCAGCATCGAAACCCTCGGCTATGCCGACATGACGCCGGTGCAGGCGCACAGCCTGCCGCCGATGCTGGAAGGTCGCGACGTGATCGCGCAGGCGCAGACCGGCAGCGGCAAGACCGCGGCGTTCGGCCTGAGCCTGCTGCAGTCGCTGGACGTCGACACGATCCGGCTGCAGGCGCTGGTGCTGTGCCCCACGCGCGAGCTGGCCGACCAGGTCAGCAAGGCGATCCGCAAGCTCGCCGCGAACATCCCCAACGTGAAGCTGCTGACCCTGTGCGGCGGCATGCCGCTGAGCCCGCAGCTGGCCTCGTTGACGCATGACCCGCATATCGTGGTGGGCACGCCCGGCCGCGTGCAGGAACACCTGAAGCGCGAAAGCCTGCACGGCGGCGGCATCAAGGTGCTGGTGCTGGACGAGGCGGACCGCATGCTCGACATGGGTTTCAGCGAGGCGATCGACGACATCATCGGGCGCATCGCCAGGCACCACCAGACCCTGCTGTTCTCGGCCACGTATCCGGACGAGATCCGCGCGGTGAGCCAGCGCGTGCAGAAGAACCCCGTCACGGTGACGGTGGATGCGCCGGTGGACGAACAGCCGGCGATCGAGCAACGCTTCCACGAGGTGGAGCCGGCGCAGAAGCCCGACGCGCTGGCGCAGCTGCTGGGCGGCGCGCACGCAGAGCAGGCGCTGGTGTTCTGCAACATGCGCCGCGACGTCGATGCGCTGGCGCAGGAACTGGATCGCCGCGGTTTCTCGGCGCTGGCCCTGCATGGCGACATGGAGCAGCGCGACCGCGACGAGGTGCTGGTGCGGTTCGCCAACCGCAGCTGCGCGGTGCTGGTGGCCACCGACGTCGCCGCACGCGGGCTGGACATCGTGGCGCTGCCGCTGGTGGTCAGCTACGACATCGCCCACGATCCGGACACGCATATCCACCGCATCGGCCGCACCGGCCGCGCCGGCCAGCCGGGCCTGGCGATCACCCTGTGCACGCCGCGCGAACGGCCCAAGGCCGGCAACATCGAGGAACTGCTGGGTACGCCGCTGCCCTGGCGCGCGCTGAAGATCGCGCCGCCGCGCGGCAAGACGCTGAATCTGGCGCCGATGAAGACGCTGGTGATCGACGCCGGCCGGCAGGACAAGCTGCGCCCCGGCGACATCCTCGGCGCGCTCACCGGCGACGCCGGCCTTGCGGCCGGCGACATCGGCAAGATCGACGTGTTCGCTACCCGCGCCTACGTGGCGATCAGCCGCGCGCTGGCGAACAAGGCGCTGGAACGCCTGCGCGCCGGCAAGATCAAGGGCCGCAACTTCCGCGTGCGCCCGCTCGGCTGACCGCGCGTCCCGCATGTCCTTTCCCTGCAACCCGCTGTCCCGGTGATCCGATGCCCCGTCCGACAATCGCATTCGCCTTGCTCCTGTGCACCGCCGCCGCGCGGGCGGCCGTCCCGGTCTATGGCTACAAGGTCGTGCACGTCTACCCGCACGCCGCGTCGGCCTATACCGAGGGCCTGTTCTACAAGGACGGCTATCTCTACGAGAGCACCGGCCAGAACGGCGCGTCGACCGTGCGCAAGGTGGCGCTGCAGACCGGCGCGGTGCTGCAGCAGTACAACCTGCCGCCGCAGTATTTCGGCGAAGGCATCGTGGACTGGAAGAACCATCTGGTGCAGCTTACCTGGCAGAGCCAGACCGGTTTCGTCTACGACCTGGCCAGCTTCAAGCTGCAACGCACGTTCAGCTACCCGGGCGAAGGCTGGGCGCTGACCCGCGACAGCAAGCACCTCTACATGAGCGATGGCTCGTCGATGCTGCGCATCCTCGATCCGCAAACGCTGGCGGCGACCGGCCGCATCAGGGTGACCGCCGACGGCGTGCCGGTGACCCGTCTCAACGAACTGGAATGGGTCAAGGGCCAGATCTACGCCAACATCTGGTTGACCAACCGCATCGCCCGGATCAATCCGGCCAGCGGCCACGTCACCGGCTGGATCGATCTCAGCGGCCTGCTCGACGTGAACCGGCTGCCCGACCCCGGCAACGACGTGCTCAACGGCATCGCCTACGACGCCACGCACGATCGCCTGTTCGTCACCGGCAAGCGCTGGCCGAAGCTGTTCGAGATCAGGCTGGTGAAGCAGCCCGGCCACTGACCTCCTGCCGACCGAATCCAGTGCGATTGATTCGCCGGCCGACCAGCAAAATCCATTCTTGTTTTCTGCTGTTTCGGAAGGGCAGCGGAAAGACGCGAGGTAGTCCAGGTGAACCCTGACCTGGCGCTTCAGTGTTGACGGTTCACTGCTGGCCGGACGGCGGCCTCGCGCCGCAGGCCGGGCTGTGACCGCGCGACATGGGCATCGACATCTCAGAAAATCCGGACGCCGCGGCAGGTCGTGTCTGCGTCCAGGAGCAGGCCGGCAATGCATTCGGGTGTGATCCTCTCCATGCACACCGGCCTTGTCGCCATGGGACACGTCTTGCCGTAGCAATTGACGCAATCCAGTTCGGCCTGGACCGCACGGACCTTCCGGCCCATCGGCTTGACCCGTCGCGGGTCGGTGGGCCCGCAAATCATCAGCATGGGCCGGTCCGCGGCGGCGGCGATGTGGGCGTTGCCGGTGTCGTTGGCGACAATGCACAAGGCGGCTTCGCAGACGGGGATGATCTGCAGCAGCGGCAGCATGTTCAGATTCACCGCGGCGCCGTCGTCGCCGGTGTTGATGGCATCGACGATGGCCGCACACTCCTCGACTTCCTCCGGGCCGCCGATCACGACGATCCTGGCGATGCCGCGCGCGCGCAACAATTTTCCAAGTTCCGCGTAGCGCCTTGCGCCCCAGCGTTTGAGCCGGCTTTGGGCCTGCGAGCCAGGCAAAAAAACCGCGAAATGCAGGGGCTGCAGCCCGTGTTCGCATAGCGCAGCCAGCGCCTGTTCCTTGTCGGAGAGCGGCACATGCAGCACCGGCCGATCCGTGACCGCCGCAATGCCGGCAGCGGCCAGCATCGACCGCATGCTGTGGAACACATGCGACTGCGGATCGCGATCGCCCGGCTGGACCGTGTAGGGAAAGCCGCCCCGCCGCCCCCACCGACGCGGGATGCGATGTCCCGTCAGCAGCAGCAAGGCGAGCAGGATCCGCGTATGGTCGGTGCGCTGAAGGTCGACGAGCAGATCGTAGCGGCCCGCCCGTACCCGACGCAGCCATTGGATGTGTCGTCTGAAACGATGTTTCCTGTCGCGGACGTCGATCGCCACGATGTCGTGGAACCGCGGATCGTGCATGAACAGGCGAGCGGCGGACGGAAGCGTGTTGAGGTGGATCACGGCATCGGGAAATGCGCGGCAGATGTCTTCCATGATGGCCGAGGCGATGGCGACATCACCAAGCGCGCTCCACTTGATGATCAGGATGCGGCGGACCTCGGCCCGCGTCGTCAGGGCAGCGTTCACGGCGGCAGCATACGCGCATGCGTCCGTCGCGGCGCGCCGGGAGATAGCGCGGTTGCCGGTATCGCAAGGCGGCAATCAGGCTCCCGCCGGCGTGCATGCCATATCTGGCGAATGGCCGCTTCATGGCGCCGCTTTGGAAGGCAATCTCGTGCCGGCCGCCGCTGCCAATCCATCTCGTCGGGCGCCGGGCTCCTGTGCGTCGGCTTCGACGATCGCCGCGATGTTGAGTGCGGTCGTCTCCGGCGGCATGTCGCTGGCCTGCACCACGTGGTTGCCCGGGCCGTACGGTCCCCATTCGTCGGCATTGGTGGTGGTGAAGATGCCCAGCGTGGGCGCGCGCGAGGCGCAGGCCAGATGCATGATGCCGCAGTCCAGGCTGATGTAGGCGTCCAGGCCGGCAAGCACGCTGGCGAGCCTGCGCAGGTCGCTGGAGTAGTACGCCGGGTAGCGCGAGTCCAGCATGGAACGGCCGGATATCGGGATGACTTCCAGCAACTGGCAGTCCGGGCAGCTGGCTTCCAGTGTTTTCATGAAGCGCACCCACCAACCCCGATCGAGCAGCTTGGGACCGGTGGCATTGGCGAAAATGCCGATGGTTCGGCGTCGCCGGGTCGGCGATGGCGGCATGGCGAACAGCCGACCCAGGGTCTGCCGGCCCCAGGCCAATTCGGCATGATCCAGACGGATATCGGGCACCGGGTAACCGGTTGCCGCGCCGGCTCGGCCCAGCGCGCTGCGCAGCAGGAATACCGGGCGCTGACCATGGTTCAACACGTCCGCGGGTACCGCGACCGCATGGGTCACGCTGCCGCTCTTTTCCGGACTGCTGAAACCGAGCTTGCAGGTGGCCCTGGCCATCCGCAGAAACAGGCGGCCGGTTTGCGATTGCGGATCGGGATCGATCGCCAGGTCGTAATGCGTCTTGCGCATGCCGCGCAGCACGCCCAGCCATTGACGCGGATGCCCGACCCCGTGCGCGGGCAACTGGAACACCCGGTTGACGTTGTCGTAGCGGCCGTAGACGGCGGCGCCCACCGGGCTGCGCGTGACGATGTCGATCTCCGCGCCGGGCCAGGTCGCTTCCAGCTCCTGGATCAACGGCGTGAGCAGCAGCGTATTGCCCAGCGCATGGCTGATGCGGCAGATCACCACGCGGTAGATGCCGGTAGCCGGCAAGGGTTCGTCGCTCAGTTGCGCCGCTGTGCCGAACAGCAGCCGCATCAGGCCCCGGGCCGCACGTCGACGCAGGTCACCCGCATTGAGCGAGCGGCGCACGGTTTGCGATCGAGGTCGACCGGGCAACAAGGGCATGGCGGGCGTTCCAGCAGATGGTGGCACATCATGTGCTGGAATCGTGCCAATCTGGTATCCACATGATTGGAAAGGCAAAAGCGGTTGGCTGTGGCAACCGGTGAAGTTACAACCTTTTGCAGTACGCAAGAATTGTCTGCACGAATTGTCGGTTTTTCGCGGGATGATGCGTGTCCGGGTGCGGATTCACCGGAGCACGATGCATGGCCCTGGCTCGACCGGAATACGCCATCGCCCCCCGCCGGACGGCCTCACAATCGGTAGCGCTTGATCTTGTACCAGAGTGCCCGCTCGCTGATCTCCAGCAGCCGGGCGGCGGCGGCCTTGTTGTTGTTGCGGCTCAGGGCTGCCTCGATCAGGCGCCGCTCCAGCGTCTCGACGTGCTCCTTCATGGACAGCGACTCGAACGTCTCCGGCAATGGCGGCCGGCTGTGCGTGGCGGCACACCCTACCTGCGCGACTTCGGCCGGAAAGTGCTCGAGGGTGACCTCGTCCCCCCGACACAGCACGACGGCACGCTCCATCAGGTTTTCCAGCTCCCGCACATTGCCTGGCCAGGCATACGCGGCCATCCGCTCGAGCGACTCGGCCGACAGCCGCGGCACCTTGCGGCCGAGTTCCAGCGAGTACTTGTGCAGGAAGTGCTCGGCGAGCAACGGGATGTCCGCCTTGCGCTCGCACAACAGCGGCACGTCGATGCGCACCACATTGAGGCGGAAATAAAGGTCCTGCCGCAGCAGCCCGTCCACGACCGCCTGTTGCGGATCCCGATTGGTCGCCGCGACGACCCGCAGATCCACCGGCGTGGTGACGTTGGTGCCGAGACGCTCGATCGTGCCATCCTGCACCACGTGCAGCAGCTTGGCCTGCAGCGCCAGCGGCATCTCGGTGATCTCGTCGAGGAAAATCGTGCCGCCGCTGGAAAGTTCGCACTTGCCGGTCCGGTCGCGCATCGCGCCGGTGAAGGCGCCTTTGGCATGGCCGAACAGTTCGCTTTCCAGCAGCGCTTCGGGGATCGCGGCGCAATTGATCGGCACAAACAGTCCGCTGCGTCCCGAGGCCCGGTGCAGGGCCCTGGCCACCAGCTCCTTGCCGGTGCCGGTCTCGCCGGCGATGAAGATATTGCTGCGCGCCGGCGCCACCTGCTGCACCAGGCGGTAAAGCTCCCGCATCTTGTCGCTGACGCCGATGAACTCGCCCCAGCCCTTGGAGATCTCGTCCCGCAGGAAGCGGTTCTCGCGCTGGATCGCGCTCATCGCCAGCGCGCGCGTGACCGCCAGTTCGACGGTCTCCATCTCGAACGGCCGGATGATGTAATCCACCGCGCCGAGCTTCATCGCCTCGACGGCGGTCTCGATCGTGCCGTAGGCGGTCAGCACGATCACCGGCACCACCTCACCGCGTTCGCGCAGGTCGCGCAACAGCCCGATGCCGTCCTTGCGCGGCATCCGCAAATCCGTCAGTACCAGATCGAACGGGCTGGCGTCGATCGCCGCCAGCGCCTCCACCCCATCGCCCGCCTGTTCCACCTCATGGCCCATGTTTTTCAGCGACAACTCGAGGATGCGGCGCATCTTCGCCTCGTTGTCGACCACCAGGATCCGTCTCGCGCTCATCGTTTCCGCTACCTCGTCTCGAACCGGAGATTGAACGAGGCGCCGCCGGACGCACTCTCGGAAACGCCGATCTCCCCGCCATGCACCTGCACGATCTGCTGCACTACCGTCAGACCCAGCCCGATGCCGCCCTCGCGGTGACTGAAGAAGGGATCGAAGATGCGCTGACGCAGGTCCGGCGGCACCCCGGGGCCGTCATCCGTCACGCTGACCCAGAGTGCGCCGGTTTCCCGATGCGTGCTGATCGTCACATGCCCTCCACCGGGAACGAATGCAAGCGCGTTGAGCACCAGGTTGAGAAAAACCTGCATCATCTGCTCGCGATCGCACTCGAACATCATCTCCCGTGTCTCGAATTCGCGTGTCAGCTGCACCCCGGCATGTTCCGCCCGGGAGGCAAGCAGGCTGATGACCGAATCGACGATGGCATGCAGGTCCTGCAGGCTGAAGTCCGGCGGGGTGGGTCGCGCACTTTCCAGCAGCATGGTCACCAGCCGGTTCAGCCGCTCGGTCTCGCTGAGGATGAAGCCGATCAGCTCGCGCTCCTTCTCGCCCAGGTCCGTCTGGCGCTCAAGCAGCTGGGCAGAGCTGCGGATGATGCCCATCGGGGTGCGTACTTCATGGGCCATGATCGCCGCCATCTCGCCAACCACCGCCAGCTTTCCGGCGCGCACGATCTGCTCGCGCGAGCGCTCCAGCGCCTGGATCATTTCGACGTAGGCCAGTTGGAGCTCTTCCACCTCGGAAATGGTGGTCGCTGGCAACACCGGCAGCGCCACCCCACCCTGGCGAAAGCGGCGGGTGAACTCGGTCAGCGCCACGACCGGCTGCGCAATGCGCGCGGCCAGCCGCGAGGAAATCCAGAATCCCAGCAGCAAGGTCAGCACCAGCACGATCAACATGGCCCAAAGCAGGCGCCAGACCGGCCAGAAGGAGATGCTGGTCGGCTCGACCATCAGGATGTGCCAGCCCAGTCCCTTGAACTGCTGATAGCCTGCAGACGTGGCGGCGCCAACCAGCAGCGAATGATAGCCAAGCTCCGCGCCATCATGGATGTAGGCGACGGAATCCGCTTCGGGAACGGCCCAGTGACTGAGCTTCAAGCGGGAGATGTCGAGGCTTCGACGCAGCGCCGCCGACCCCGCGATCACCCGCTTCTGGCGATCCAGCAGCAGCAGGCTGGCCGGCCCGCCCGCCACCGCCTGATCCAGCAGATCCAGCACCGCATGGCGATCGAGCAGCGCGTACAGATCGCCGATCGTACCCTGGCCGAAAGCATTCGGAATCGTCGTGCGCAGGACGACCGCATCGCCGGCTTGCCGATACCCCGGCTCGATGAACACGCTGTTGAGCGTCGTGCCCGTCACTTTCTCCCATCTGGTGGCGACCGGTCCCTGCCGACCGATCAGCGCCGGGTCGCTTGCCGCCACGATGCGTCCGGTGGCATCGGTGCACAGCAGGGCCTGGTAGACCGTGCCCTGCCCGGCGCGCAAATCGGAAAGGAAGTGCGAGAGGCGCTTGTCGACATCATTGACGCGGATGTCCTGCATCACCTCGAGGTTGCGCCAGACCCGCATGTTTTCCATGTGCGCAAACAGGAAGGTATCGATGCGCTGCATCACGGTGCTCGCGCCGAATTGCAGATTGCCGGCAATCTCCTGCTGCAGGGCCTGGCGGAACTCGAAGAAGGACAGCGCTCCGATGACCACGGTGGAGCCGAGCAGCAGGCCGAACAGCACGCGCAACAACGCCTGGCGTGTCGTCACGTCCTGTTTCCGCCATCAACGCATGAATGATGCTTGCCCATGCATGCCCAACCCGACCGGGGAGGTGCCCGCCAGAACCGCCGCCGCGAGGCAAGCCACGCAGGTGGCGCCGGCCGCGCACCGGGGGTCGAGTGTGTCCGAGCCCGCCGCCCTCGGCAAGCACGGCGGGCGTCGTCCGGCACGATGGTCGTGGCAACCGACCTGCCGAGGCCGCCGGCGCGGCGAGTTGCCTCGATCATGCAGTGCCAAGCCGGCTTGCTGGCACTTTGCGGATATCCCCGATAAAGTCCCGCGGGACGCGTCACCGGGCCGATCCCGGATCGCTCCGGAAGGCAGCTTGCAGACCCCGCGGCCACGATGCACTCACGCAAGGCTGCATCCGCTTGCTGCCGGTCATCCCCAGGACACTGCAGGCACACCCGCTCCGCTCCTCTCGGTTCCCGTCGCATGCACAAGCCATCATGAGCATGAGGTCTCCGGCGCGTCACCCGCGATGCCACGGCATGATCGCCGCCTGGCTGGTCCTGATCGCGCTGGCCGGCATCTGTCCGGCCCGCGCCGCCAGCGGAGATGCCGCCTGGCAGACGCAGCCGTATCAGCTTGGCCAGGGGCTGTACTTTCCGCAGCAGCGCCTGCGGATCGGCGGCTATGCCAATCTGCACTACTACGATGTACGCGACCACCGCACCACCCTCGCCGTCAACGATCTGAGCCTGTTCCTGACCAAGGACATCGGAACCCGCTGGAAGCTGTTCACCGAGGTGGAAGCCAGCAACGTGCTGGCCGCCAATGGTGGCCAGTCGACCCGCCGCGACGCCGACATCGACGTCGAGCGCCTGTACGTCGATTATCTCACCCATCAGGGGATCACCCTGCGCTTCGGCAAGTTCCTCACTCCGGTCGGGCAGTGGAACCTGATTCATGCCGACCCGCTGGTGTGGACCGTCTCGCGTCCGCTGGTGACCACGGCCGCATTTTCCGAGCATGCCACCGGGGCGATGATGCTGGGTACCGTGACGTTTCTCCATCATGACCTGGACTACTGGTTGTTCGCCGATGACAGCAAGTCTCTGGAGCCGGCCCGCAACCGCGACCTTGCCTACGATGCGTTCGGTGCCGACAGCTCGCTGCGGAACAATTTCCAGCATGCCGTGGGTGGGCGTGTGCTGTATCACATGCTGGACGACCGGCTGAGTGTCGGCGCGTCGTATCTCGACTACGCCATCAGGCAACCGAACCAGCGCTATCGTCTCGTCGGCCTCGATTTCAGCTGGTCGGGCGAACACTTCAACCTCAGCGGCGAGGGGATCCATCGCACCAGCGCAGGCGCCGACGTCCCCGCTGAATACGGCGGCTTTCTGCAGACGGAAATCCCGCTGGCACAACGCCTTTACCTGGTGGGCCGGTATGAGCACTACCGCAGTTCCATACCGCCGCAGAGCACGACGGTCCGGATCGTGGCGCTCAACTTCCACCTGCAGCCCGGCATCGTGCTCAAGCTCGAGCGACGCGACGGCGCGAACAACACCAGGCTGTCCCCCAGCGGCTGGCTTGCCGCCGTTGCGGTGCTGTTCTGAGATCCATGACGCATCCTCGCCCAAGGCTGCTGGCAGCGCTGATCCTGCAGGGCACGTTGCTGCTGACCGACAGCATGCCCGCGCTGGCGGGCGAGACGCAGGTTGCGGTGATCGTTTCCAGTCGCGCGCCACGCGTCGCGTTCGACCGGGCCATGCTGCGTGCCATTTACCTGAAGAAGATCTTCATCGGCCAGAATGGCCGCCGACTCATTCCGGTCAACCTGCCGCCCGGCAATCCGCTGCGCGACGCCTTCTCCCATGCCCTGATCGACATGCGCGATGCGCAACTGCAGGAGTACTGGAACCGGCAGTATTTTCAAGGCATCAGCCCGCCCTACGTGCTCGGATCGCAAAAAGCGGTCGTGCGCTTTGTGGCCGGAACCCCGGGGGCCATCGGCTATGTCTGGCCCTGCCATGTGGATTCGAGTGTCCATGCGGTGCTGATGATTTCACTGCCCACTCCGGTCGCCGGACCGGACCCGGAGGCATGCCCGGCAAATCCGCAGCCCTGACCGGCCTTCAACCAGCTATCGACAATTCGTGCAGACAAATCTTGCGCGCCGCAAAGTCCGCCGGGCCTATGGCGCCGACGTTCAGTTGTATTGCCCGACGCTGCTGAGCTTTCGCGACGACGACCGCCAGCGAGCCGAGGTGCGCCGGTCCAGTCGTGCTGCGGTGGTTACTGATGCGACGGATCCTGCAACGGCTGGCCGATCATGCCCGGCTGCGAGGCGCGCACGCGGCGCTGGTCGATGACCGCACGGAACTCGATTACGCAGCCCTGCAGCAGGCCATCGTCACGGCCGCCGATGCGCTCGACGGCAAGCGGGTGGCGCTGCTGCCGGACAACGGCTGTGCCTGGGCGTATGCCATGCCATCGCCGAGGTGACGCTTGCGCTGAGCCATGCGGCAAATGCCGGCGCAGCGGATCGCAGCAACCGTCCCGGCGCGGACCGGGTCGGCAGTGTCGGTCGACCGCTCGCGCATGTCCGGGTCAGGATCGCCGATGACGGCGAGATCATGGTCGCCGAATATGTGACCTTCCTGGGCCAGGCCTACCACCACGTCAGTCAAACGGGGCCGCTGCTGATGGGGGCGGGCTACCACTTGCCTGCAGGACCGTCGCGCACTGATCCACTGCGCCAACCAGTTCTACCGGTTGTACGGCGACATCTTCCATTCCAGATCGTGAACATCGGCTCGATGTTCGGCAGCATCGGCTTCCCCGGCTTCGCTACCTACTCGACCAGCAAGTTCGCTCTGCGGGGGATTCTCCCAGGCGCTGCGGCGCGAACTGGCGAATTCGCTGATCGTGATCACCTACGTCTCCCCACGCGCGGTCAAGACGCCCTTCAACCCCAACGCAGTCCATACCATGGCGGCGCGCGGCACATCGAAGACCGGTCCGGGCAACCCATTCTGCGGAGACGCGCTAAAAAATGACGCTGCACTGATGAAAAACCCGGCCGGCACTTCTGTGATGCAGCTCGCATCCACTGCGAAAAATTCCCATAGACACCCCCGCGCCCCTGGCCATACCTTCCAGGGGTTCGTCAAAGGGGAGTCTGGCGAATGATCCCGTCACGGTGACATCGGCTTCGAGGTCGACGCCGCCCTGATCAAAAGCATGTCCATGTGCCGGATTCGGTTGGAGAGCCGATCGCAGAGCAGCAGCCATGAACGTTCGCGGGATCGTTTTGCATTCCTGGAAATAAACCAGTCGTCGCGCAATTAGCGACATGTCCTTAGCTTGGGATCCACGCGATCGCATCAAGTCGGTTTGTCCTGAAAAATCATTGGGGTGTCATATGTCTGGATATTCGAAAAGCAGTCTGTTCAAAGCGGTTGCGGCCTCAGCCTTGCTGAGCCTTACCGCCAGTGCAGCCTTTGCCAACGGCAACGGCAACGGCAACATGCAACAAACGGTCAATCCCTACGCACCGGCTTACGGGCACGCCTACCGCCACGGCGCGGTTCCCACCAGGGAAGCCCACAACCGGATGAAGCAGTACGAGTCGCTGCACGCAACCTACGCGGCCACGACCGCTGCGGCTACCGGCGCAAAAACCCTCAGCTACGGCGGCGGCGTCGACGGCATCGGTGTCACCAGCGGCACGCCGAAGGTCTATATCGTCGTCTACGGCAGCCAGTGGGGTACCTCCGGCACCGACAGCAGCGGCAACATGACCCTGTCCAACGACCCGGTCGGCGCCGTGCCCTACATGCAGAAGTTGTTCAAGAATCTGGGTACCGGCGGCGAGCTGTGGTCGGGCGTGATGACCCAGTATTGCGATGGCTCGCTGGTGAGCAACGGTGCCACCTCATGCCCGTCGGGCGCTCCGCACATCGGCTACCCGACCGGCGGCGCCTATGCCGGCATCTGGTACGACAACTCGGCCTCTTCGCCGCAGCAGGCCACTGGCGCTCAGCTGGCCCAGGAGGCGATCAAGGCCGCGCAGCATTTCGGCAACACCACCGCGGCATCCAACCGCTACGTGCAGTACGTGATCCTGTCGCCCAGCGGAACCACCCCGGACGGGTTCAATACGTCCAGCGGCAACTTCTGCGCCTGGCATGACTGGAACGGCGACCAGAGCGTCACCTCCCCGGTCGGCGACGTGGCGTTCACCAACATGCCCTACGTCTACGATGCCGGCACCAGCTGCGGCACGGGCTCGGTCAATGGCAGCACCGCACAAGGCAACCTCGACGGCTTCTCCATTGTCGAGGGCCACGAGTACGCCGAGACGCTGACCGACCAGAACCCCGCCGGCGGCTGGACCAACCACGTCAGCGGCTCGGCCAGCAGCGGCCAGGAAAACGGTGACGAGTGCGCCTGGATCTCCTCCGGCCAGGGCGCCACGGCGAACGTGGTGATGGGCGGCGGGACCTTCCCGATGCAGAGCACCTGGTCCAACGACACCAACGAGTGCGACATCACGCACCCGATCGTCGGCGGCAGCACCGGCGGCACACCGGTGGCGAACTTCAGCGACACGATCAGCGGCCTGACCGTGAACTTCACCGACAGCTCCACCGACACCGGCGGCACGATCTCCTCGCGCTCGTGGAACTTCGGCGACGGCAGCAGCTCGACCGCGACCAACCCGAGCCACACCTACACCGCCGCGGGTACCTACAGCGTGGCCCTGACGGTGACCGACAGCACCGGCGCCACCAACACCAAGACGCAGTCGGTGACGGTCTCCAGCAGCGGCGGTGGCGGCGGCAGCGTGCTGCAGAATGGCGTGCCGCTGACCGGCCTGGCTGCCGCGACCGGTGCCCAGCTGAACTACACCGTGGTCATTCCTTCGGGCGCAAGCAACCTGGTGATCGCCATCTCCGGCGGCACCGGCGATGCGGATCTGTACACCAAGTTCGGTTCCGCACCGACCCTGAGCAGCTATGACTGCCGTCCGTACATCACCGGCAACAACGAAAGCTGCACCGTGGCCGCGCCGCAGGCAGGCACCTACTACGTCATGCTGAACGGCTATGCCGCGTTCTCCGGCGTCACCCTGCAGGCCACCTGGAGCACCAGCACCGCCGGCACGCCGGTGGCGAACTTCAGCGACACGATCAGCGGCCTGACCGTGAACTTCACCGACAGCTCCACCGACACCGGCGGCACGATCTCCTCGCGCTCGTGGAACTTCGGCGATGGCAGCAGCTCGACCGCGACCAACCCGAGCCACAGCTACGCCGCCGCGGGCACCTACAGCGTCTCGCTGAAAGTGACCGACAGCACCGGGGCGACCAACACCAAGACGCAGTCGGTGACGGTCGCCAGCGGTGGCGGTGGCTCGGCCCAGCTGCTCGGCAACACCGGTTTTGAAAGCGGCACGGCCGCCCCGTGGTCGATCAGTTCCGGCGTGCTCTGCAGCAACAGCACCTGCTCCGGTCAAACCGCTCATGCCGGCAGCTGGTTCAGCTGGCTGGACGGCTACGGCAGCGCGCATACCGACACCGTGTCGCAGAGCGTGGCGATCACCGCCGGCAAGACCTCGGCGAACCTGTCGTACTACCTGCATATCGATACCGCCGAGACGACCACCTCCACCGCCTACGACAAGCTGACCGTGCAGGTGTACAGCAGCTCGGGCACCTTGCTGAAGACGCTGGCGACCTACTCGAACCTCAATGCCGCCAGCGGTTACGCGCTGCACACCAACAGCCTTGCCGCGTACATCGGCCAGACGGTGACGATCAAGTTCACCGGTACGGAAGACAGCTCGGCGCAGACCTCGTTCGTGCTGGACGACGTGACCTTGAACGTGCAGTAACGCGTCCAGGCGAAGACTGCGCTGCCAGCAGTCCACTCGCCACGACGATCCCCGGAGCCCGGCCGCTTGGCCGGGCTCTTTTTTGTCGTCGCGGCATGACCCGCGGACGGCAAACGACAGCCCTGCCCTGACAAAGCGCCCATGGTCGATGTCTGCGTTGTATCGTTCACGCTTTCCGACGACGGAGGCGACCGATGTTCAAACGCATGCCCTTGCTGTGGTTCGCCCTGCTGGGCGCAGCCAGCGCCAGTCAGGCAGCGATGCCGGTCGTGCCACGCGAACAGCCGGCACTGCACGCACTGGCCAGCGCGCCGAGCGAGGCGGAACTGCGCGCCACGATCACGCGGCTGGTGAGCTTCGGCACCCGCCATACGTTGTCGGACACGAAGTCCGACAGCCGCGGCATCGGCGCCGCGCGGCGCTGGGTAAAGTCGCGCTTCGAGGCCATCGCCAGGGACTGCGGTGGCTGCATCGAGGTGGTCACGCCTTCGCAGATAGTCACCGGCAAGCGCATCCCGAACCCGACCGAGGTGATGGACGTGGTCGCGATCAAGCGCGGCAAAGGCGACCCCAAACGGGTGATCGTGATGAGCGGCCATCTCGATTCGCGCGTCACCGACATCATGAACAGCCGCAGCGACGCGCCCGGCGCCAATGACGACGCCTCCGGCGTGGCCGCACTGATCGAGGCGGCGCGCCTGCTGTCGAAACAGGACAGCGACGCCACCCTGGTCTTCGCCGCGCTGTCCGGCGAGGAGCAGGGGCTGTACGGCGGCAAGGTACTGGCCGACTACGCCGTCGCGCAGGGCTGGCAGGTCGAGGCCGATCTGAACAACGACATCATCGGCAACAGCCGCGGCCAGAACGGGGTGCTCGACAGCACCACGGTGCGGGTGTTCTCCGAGGGCACCAAGAGCAACGAGACCGCGGCGCAGGCGAACTACCGGCGCTACCACGGCGGCGAGGTGGATTCGCCTTCGCGCAACCTGGCCCGCTACATGGCCACGCTGGCCGACGGCTATCTGCCCGATCTGCGGGTGCGGATGATCTATCGCACCGACCGCTTCGGTCGCGGCGGCGATCAGGTGGAATTTCTGGAAGCCGGCTTCCCCGCCGTACGCGTCACCGAAGCACATGAGGATTACACCCGCCAGCACCAGGATCTGCGTACCGAGCGCGGCGTATCCTACGGCGACACCATCGCCGGCATCGACTTCCGCTACCTGGCCCGCGTCACCGCGCTCAACACCCTCACCATGGCCGCGCTCAGCCGGGCACCGGCGCCACCCACCGGGGTCGCCATCGCGGGTGCCGTGGCCACCGACACCACCGTCAAGTGGAACAAGGTTCCCGGTGCCGCCGGCTATCGCGTGCATTGGCGCGACACCACGGCACCGCAATGGCAGTACGCACGCGCCGTCGGCATTGTCGACCACGCGGTACTGCGCGATGTGGTGATCGACGACTGGTTCTTCGGCGTCTCGTCCGTGTCGGCCGATGGCTACGAAAGCCCGGTGGTCTTTCCCGGCTTCGCCGGCAGCTTCGAGCGTTCGCCGCCGTCCGCGGCCGCAGCCCAGTAACCGCAAGGGACAGCCCGGGCCCGTACCCGGGCGCGTCGGCCCTGGCTGCTGTGGAGCGCACCTTGTGCGCGATCACGGGCCGTATCGCAGCATGTTTTCGCCCACAGGGTGGGCTCCTACGAAGCGGGGTTATTCGAGGCGCTCCTCAAACCTGCTGTAGAAGCGCACCTTGTGCGCGATCACGGGCCGTGTCGCAGCTTGTTTTCGCCCACAGGGTGGGCTCCTGCAAATCGGGGTTATTCGGGGTACACGACAAGTGCCAGGAATCAGGTTGTTCGAGATTCCTTCAAGTCCGGTGGCACAGCACCAGCTCGGGCACGTGCCGAAGTCGTCCAGTGCGATCTTGCAGCCGATCTTGCGCAAACGCGCCATGCAGCGCGCCACCTGCGTCAGCTGGCCCACCGCGACAGTCTCGGCGATCTCGAAACACACTCGTTCCGGCGGCACCCGATGG
>SCRF01000112.1 GCA_004322005.1 Rhodanobacter sp.
CGCAAACTCAGCGAATCGCCGACCACCACGTATTCGGTCGGCTGGTTCTTACTGTTCAGCAGTTGCACATGCCGGATTGTGGCCTCGGCGGTTCCGGACTCCGTGACAACGCTGCCGTTATCACGACGCGACTGTCGGATACCACCGTGCTCCTTCTCGGCGATTAGCGCGTTGTAGAAATCCATGGCCTGTTTCGGCTCCGCATCCAGGATCATCTTACCCGATTCGATCACGATCGCACGATCACACAGCGCTTGTATTGCCCCGGGGTCATGCGAAACGATGATGAACGCGGTGCCGGCATTGCGGAACTCGCGTATCCGGTCAAAGCACTTGTGCACAAAGTACGTATCACCAACGGACAGTGCCTCGTCGACAATCAGCAAGTCGGGTCTAAATGCCGTTGCGACGCTAAAAGCTACGCGCATCTGCATACCGCTGGAATAAGTGCGTACGGGCTCGTCGAAATATTCGCCGATCTCGGCGAACGCTTCGATCTGCGGCATAGCTCGCGCGATCCCATCTCGGCTGTAGCCCATCAAGCCAGCCGAATGGTACGCATTCTTGCGCCCGGTCAAATCGGGGTTGAAGCCCATGCCCAGTTCAAGAATGGCAGCAACCTTACCGGTGTGCCAAACATCCCCCTCGGTCGGCCGTGCCGTACCAGTGATCAACTTGAGAAGCGTACTCTTGCCTGCACCGTTCTGACCGATGATGCCTATTGATTCACCGCGAGCGATGTTGAATGAGACTCCGCGGAGAACCCAAGTTTCTGTTTTTACCCGCGTCCGAAACCCAAACCATGAGGCGAATCGGCGCCACTCCGATCCATAATCGCGAAACGCCTTGCCAAGTCCGCGCACAGCAAGCAGTGGTTCACTCACAGCACATCCACCATTTCCGGCGCCGCAAGCCGAAACAAAATCAATGAGAAAAGCAGCAAGAGGCTTGCTGCCGCTGCAATGACGGTCAAACCGGCGATACCAGGTGCCCTTCCGTAGAGAAGAACGTCCTGGAAAGCGATGACCATGTGCACCATCGGGTTGAACTCCAGCAGAACACGCAACCGATCCGGAATAATACTTGGCATGTAGACGATCGGGGTGAGCCAGAACAGCAGCTGCAGTACCACCGTCATGACCTGGGCCACATCCCTGACGAACACATTGAGTACACCAAGGATAAGACCAAGACCGAGAGCAAACGCCAAGTTGATACCGATCAGAAGTGGCAACCACAACATCGCCACGCTCAACGGATGGCCGATCAACACGAATACACCTACTGCCGCTACGAGCAACAACAAGTTGTTCACCAGAGATGAACCACCGATGATGAGGGGAAGGCACACTCGCGGAAATGCCATCTTCTTCATCAGGTTGCCATTATCGACAAAGATGGTCAGCGATCGCGCCACCACTTCGGCAAACAGCGACCAGGCAATCATGCCAGCCATCAGGTAAATCACATACGCATAGCGGTTGTCTATGCCCGGCAGCTTGGCCGCCATGATGCGCGACAGCACAAGAGCGTAAATGGCAACTTGCGCCAACGGCTGCAGGACCATCCATAGTCCACCCAGCTTGCTGCGCGCAAATCGCGCACGCAGATCGTTTCTGATCGACGACACGATGAAATGACGATAACTCCAAATTGCCACCAAAATCTCTTTCATGTAGCTCGTTCCTTTAGATGGCGCCAATTATCAAAAACGGTCTCCGCCGAATCGGCTGCTCCTGAAGACGACAATGCCTCCAGTCGGTGAATTATCCGCTGTGCCGTCACTTGCGGCGAAAGCCTGTCACGGATGTCCAGCGCAGCCTGCGCAGCAATTCTCGCCGCGAACTCGCTGTCCTCGACAAGCCGGCGCATCTGCTCGGCAGCATGTGCAACGCTGGGCTCGGCCCAACGCTGACCGGCGTGATGGAGGTACTCGCCTTCGCCTACCGGCACCAGCTGGTAGTCCACCAGGCAGCTGTTGTCCGCCGTCATGAAGTCCATGTTGCCGGACCATGCCGTGGCGATCACCGGCTTGCCCAGGCGCATGCACTCGGCAAGTCCTAGTCCGAAACCTTCAGCGCGATGCAGCGAGACGTACGCGTCAGCGCAGCGCTGTAGCGCCTGCACGTCGCTGCGATCGATTACCTCGTCACGGATGATGATGCGCCGATCGGCGGCCGCCGCCTTCAACAACTCCTGCAGCTTGTAGGGATACCGGTGGCCATTGCTCGATTTGATCAGCAGCCTGACATCATGCCTGCCATCGGCGAAGGCCAGCCGGAACGCCGCGATGACGGCAAGTGGATTTTTACGTGACAGAAAAGAATTGAAATCGAAACTGCTCAGGAAGATGTAAGCATCGTTGTCCAGACCGAAGTCCGGACGCATCAGGCCGCTGTCATGCGCCTCGCCGACAGGCAACGGGACATGCCATACAGGTTTGTCAGTGATGCGCTTGACCGCAGTTTCAATGAAGCGGGTGGATACCATGACCTCGTCCACCAATGACAGTGCCGACTTCCACGCGTCCGGAAACACTTCGAGCTCCCAGAACCAGCAAGCAATCAGGTAACGATCGCCCAGACGCCCTCGACCAATGATGGCGATGGCCTCGTCCAGCTGGTCCGGATTGACAAAGATCAGGTTGACACCGTATGGCGTCGCTTCGCCGATATGCGCATCCAGCGTGGTGTCATCCATACCGTGCGGCATGTCGATGGCAATGTTGTGGATAGCCACCGGATAACCCTCAGCCAGCAGCGCTCGCGCATACAGGCGAGCACCTTCGGCCAGCCCGAACTGGCCCCGGGCATAGGCAAAGATGTTCACTCCGACGGCCTTGGCGTATTCAGCGCATGGCATGGTCGCTGTCGGTGCCGAATCGGGCTGTCGTGCACGATGCTGCCAGTTCGGTGTCCGCTGAAACCTGATCTGCGCGCGCGCGCGCGCAGCCAACGCCTCCGACATTTTGTATCGAAATGCCAGCGGAAAATGTCGATAAACCGCTTTGAGCCATGGCTGCCGGCGAATCCATGCCGACAGGTTCAACAGCCCAATGCCGAAAGCTATCCTTTGCTTGCTCATGATGCTCAACACATGCCTCCCATCGTCATGCCAGGATCGGCGAAAGCACGTAACGGCGCGACTTCATTTGCCCAACGCGAGGGTCAGTTCTGCACGCAAATCGGCGATATCCTCCACCCCCACCGACAGCCGCACCAGCGCATCGCTGATCCCCAGCCGCTTGCGGTTGGCCGCCGGCACCGAGGCGTGGGTCATGATCGCCGGGTGCTCGATCAGGCTCTCGACGCCGCCCAACGATTCGGCCAGCGCGAACAGTTCGCAGCGCTCCAGCATGCGCCTGGCTTTTTTCAGGCCGCCCTTGACCTCGATGCTGATGATGCCGCCGAAGCCGTCCATCTGGCGTTTGGCCAATGTATGTTGCGGATGGCTCTTTAACCCCGGATAAATCACCCGTTCCACAGCCGGATGTGTTTCCAGCCACTTCGCCAGTTCCAGCGCGCTGGCGCAATGCGCCTGCATGCGCAGGTGCAGGGTCTTCAGGCCGCGCATGGCGAGGAAGGCATCGAACGGGCCGGCGATCGCGCCGACCGAGTTCTGCAGGAAACCCATCTGCCCGGCCAGCTCCTTGCTGCCGGCGACCACGATGCCGCCGACGATGTCGGAATGGCCGTTCAGGTATTTGGTGGCCGAATGCACGACCAGATCCGCGCCGTATTCCAGCGGACGCTGGATCATCGGCGAGCAGAAGGTGTTGTCGACCACCAGGAGCAGGCCGTGCTTCCTGGCGAACGCGGCGACCCTGGCCAGATCCACCAGCTTGAGCATCGGGTTGGTGGGCGTCTCGGCCCAGATCATCTTGGTGTTGGGCTTGAGCGCCGCCTTCATCGCGGCACTGTCGTTGAGGTCGACGAAGCTGAAATCCAGCCCGGCCGAGCGGCGGCGCACCTTTTCGAACAGGCGGTAGGTGCCGCCGTAGAGGTCGTCCATCGCGATGACGTGGCTGCCCGAATCGAGCAGGTCCAGCACGGTGGCCGCCGCGGCCAGGCCGGAGGCGAACGCGAAGCCGGCCACGCCGCCTTCCAGATCCGCCACGCAACGCTCGTAGGCCATCCGGGTGGGGTTTTGCGTGCGCGAGTACTCGTAGCCCTGGTGCTTGCCCGGGCTCTGCTGCACGTAGGTCGAGGTGGCGTAGATCGGCGTCATGATCGCGCCGGTGCTGGGGTCGGGGTGTTGCCCGGCGTGGATCGCGCGCGTGCCCAATCCGTGCTGCTTGTGCTTTGTCCCGGTTTTCATCGCTATCCTCGCAGGTCGCCTGGGGTATGTCTGAACAGTCCGTCATCTTAGCTTTTATGCCACCCGCTGCCGACATCTGCATGAACATGCGTTCATGCAGATGCAGGGAAAGGCGCCGCGCGCAGGCACGCTCCGGGGACGGGCCTGCAGCTGTAGGAGCCCACCCCCAGATCACGTCTGGGGCAGGCTCTGTGGGCGAACGCTCTTCGCCGAAGACCGAACAAAAGGCATCGCGCACAGGGTGCGCTCCTACCCGGTACCGCGCCCCTTGCATCTCGGACGTTTTCGACCGATTATCGCGTCATGACGGGGCATGAATTCATCCGCAAGGTCAAAGTACTGGGCAAGGACCGCGGCCTGCCCGTCCGGCTGGTCGCTTCACGCGGCAAGGGTAGCCACCAGACGCTCTATTTCGGCTCCGTCTTCACCGTGGTGCGCAATCCGAAGGACGAACTGAAGACAGGCACCTTTCACGCCATGTGCGCGCAACTCGGCATCAAGCCCAACGATCTTTGAGGTTCAAAATGGAACGCTTCGAATACGCTGTTGCACTGACACCCGCCGATGAAGGCGGATTCGTTGTCACCTGCCGCGACCTGCCCCAACTCATCACTCAAGGCGAGAGTGTGCCCGATGCGCTGGCGGCGGCGGCAGACGCAATGGATGAGATATTTGCTGCCTACATGCTGGCCAAGCTCGACTTCCCGCATCCCAGCAAACCGCGGCACGACGAACACCGTGTCGCGCCGCCGGCGGGAACGGTGGCCAAGGCCGCGCTCTGCGTGGCACTGCGTGAATCTGGAGTCAGCAATATGCAACTCGCCAGACAGCTCGGCGTTGACGAGAAAGAGGTACGCCGCCTGCTTGATCCGCATTACGCATCGAAACTGCCGCGTATCGCGCAGGCGGTGGCTCTGCTGGGCAAGCGACTGGTAATTGGGCTGGAAGCGGCGTAACCAGGCTTCGCTCAAGCCCCTGCCGAGTGACCCAGATCATGTCACTGGGGACAGGTCGGCTGCCAATGCGGTACTGAGCCATCATGCCAATGCAATGATCCAGCTTTCTACCCGGTCGTGATGGCGCGCAGCCGTAGGAGCCCGCTCGCGGGCGATGCCCTTAGCTCTGAACCCCCATTCCAGAGCAAGGGCATCGCCCGCGAGCGGGCTCCTACGGGGAGGGTGGGGCCGGGGGGAGCGGCACTTGTGCTTGGTCGCTGCAGTGTGAGCTGGCATCATTCGCCGGCGGCCGGGTTTCGATGCTGCCCGGCCCTCTCCTTTGCCAATCATGGACGTACTCGATGAATCACCCATCCACAGGGATCAAGACGCTGCTGGTTACCGGCGGCGCCGGCTTTATCGGCGCCAATTTCGTGCTGCAGGCGGTGGCCGATGGCTTGCGCGTGATCAATCTGGACAAGCTGACCTACGCCGGCAATCCGGATACCCTGGCGTCGTTGCGCGGCCATGACCGGCATGTGTTCGTGCACGGCGATATCGGCGACCGCGCGCTGGTGGCCGCCTTGCTGGCCGAACACCGGCCCGACGGCATCGTCAATTTCGCCGCCGAATCGCATGTGGACCGTTCGATCGACGGCCCCGCCGAATTCGTGCAGACCAACGTGGTCGGCACGCTGGCCCTGCTGGAAGCGGCACGCGATTACTGGCGTGGCCTGGAAGGCGCGGCGCGCGACGCGTTCCGCTTCCTGCACGTGTCGACCGACGAGGTCTACGGCTCGCTGGGCGACGAGGGCAAGTTCACCGAACGGACCGCGTATGCGCCGAACTCGCCGTACTCCGCCTCCAAGGCGGCCTCCGACCACCTGGTGCGCGCGTTCCATCACACCTACGGCCTGCCGGTGCTGACCACCAATTGCTCGAACAATTACGGCCCGTACCAGTTCCCCGAAAAACTCATTCCGCTGGTGATCCAGAAGGCGCTGGCCGGGGAGGCGCTGCCGGTGTATGGCGACGGGCGCAATATCCGCGACTGGCTGTTCGTGGGCGACCACTGCAGCGCGATCCGCCGCGTGCTGGATGGCGGCCGGGTGGGCGAAACCTATAACGTGGGCGGCAATGCCGAGCGCGAGAACATCGCCGTGGTGCAGACGATCTGCACGCTGCTCGATGCGCGGGCGCCGCTGGCCGATGGCCGCGCGCGCACATCGCTGATCGCCTACGTGAGGGATCGTCCCGGCCACGACCGCCGCTACGCGATCGACGCCGGCAAGCTGCAGGGCGAGCTGGGCTGGCGGCCGTCGCAGACGTTCGAGAGCGGCATCGCGCAGACGGTGGACTGGTACCTCTCGAATCAGCCGTGGGTGCAGCGCGTGCTCGACGGCAGCTACCGCATGGAGCGGCTGGGGTCATGAAGGACGAAATCGTGAGCACGACGCAGAAAGGCATCATCCTCGCCGGCGGTTCCGGCACCCGGCTGCATCCGATCACCCGCGCGGTCAGCAAGCAGCTGCTGCCGGTGTACGACAAGCCGATGATCTACTACCCGCTGGCCATGCTGATGCTGGCCGGCATCCGCCAGGTGTTGATGATCAACACGCCACACGAGCAGGCCATGTTCCAGCGCCTGCTGGGCGACGGTTCGCAGTGGGGCCTGGACATCCAGTACGCCGTGCAGCCCTCGCCGGACGGCCTGGCGCAGGCGTTCACGATCGGCCGCGATTTCGTCGCCGGCCAGCCCAGCTGCCTGGTGCTGGGCGACAACATCTTCTATGGCGTGGGCCTGACCGAGCGGCTCAAACGCGCCGCTTCGCGCGAACGCGGCGCCACCGTGTTCGGTTACTGGGTGAAGGATCCCGAGCGTTACGGCGTGGCCGAATTCGATGCGGCCGGCAAGGTGATCGGGCTGGAGGAAAAACCATCCGCACCGAAATCGCACTACGCGGTCACCGGGCTGTATTTCTACGACGGCCGGGTCTGCGATTACGCGGCGGCCCTGCAGCCCTCCGCGCGCGGCGAGCTGGAAATCACCGACCTCAACCGCTGCTATCTCGACGACGGTTCGCTGCACCTGGAGCAGCTTGGCCGCGGCTTCGCCTGGCTGGACACCGGCACCCACGAGTCGTTGATGGAGGCGGGCAACTACATCGAGACGATCGAGAACCGGCAAGGCCTGAAGGTGTGCTGCCCGGAGGAAATCGCGCATCTCAACGGCTGGATCGACGACGAGCAGCTGCTGCGCCTGGCCGCGCCGCTGGCCAAGACCGGCTACGGGCAATACCTGCAGAGCCTGGTGCGCGAGGGCCACGCCCGATGAAAGTGATCGCGACCGCGCTACCCGGCGCGCTGATCATCGAACCGCAGGTGTTCGGCGACAGCCGCGGCTTCTTCTACGAGAGCTACAACAAGGGCAAATGGCGCGACGCCGGTATCGATGCCGACTTCGTCCAGACCAATGTCTCGCGCTCGGCCCGTGGCGTGCTGCGCGGCCTGCATTACCAGTGGCCGAACCCGCAGGGCAAGCTGGTCAGCGTGCTGGAGGGCGAGGTGTACGACGTGGCGGTGGATATCCGCCGCGGCTCGCCCACCTTCGGGCAGTCGGCCGGCGTGATGCTCAGCGCCGACAACCATCGCCATTTCTGGGTGCCGGAAGGCTTTGCGCACGGCTTCTGCGTCGTCTCCGAATTCGCCACCTTCACCTACCAGTGCACCGCGCTGTACGACGCCAAGGCCGATGCCGGCATCCGCTGGAACGATGCCGCGCTGGGCATCGACTGGCCGCTGAGCGAACCGTTGCTGTCGGACAAGGACCGCCGGACGCCGCTGCTGAAAGATGTGCCCACCGAACGGCTGCCGGTGTACGCGACATGAGCAAACGTTACCAAGCCGCTTTTTGCCGTCATCCCCGCGAAAGCGGGGATCCAGTGACTTCAGCGCGTGCCAACGCCAAGACACTGGATTCCCGCTTGACCGGCCCTTCGGCCGTTGAAAAAGCGCCTCGCGGGAATGACGATGGTCGTTCGAGGTTTCCATGAAGATCCTGCTGCTCGGTGCCAACGGCCAGCTCGGTCGCACGTTTCTCGATCACGGCGGCCTGGCCGCACGCGGCGAGCTGGTGGTCGCCAGCCGCGACGGCGTGCTGAGCGGTGGCGGCCGCGGCGAGATCGTGGATCTTGCCGAACCGGCCAGGCTGCCCGCGCTGCTCGATCGGGTGCAGCCCGACGTGATCGTCAACGCCGCCGCCTATACCGCGGTGGATCGCGCCGAACAGGAAGAGGCGCTGGCCACCCGCATCAACGGCGAGGCGGTCGGCGAACTCGGCAGCTGGGCGTCGGCCTACCCCGCGCTGGTGCTGCATTACTCGACCGACTATGTGTTCGATGGCGCGCAATCGCAACCGTATGCGGTCGCTGCAGCCACCGCGCCGCTGGGCGCCTACGGCCGCAGCAAACTGGCCGGCGAGCAGGCGCTGCGGGACAGCGGGGCCGACCATCTGATCCTGCGCATCGCCTGGGTGTATGCCGCCACGTACGGCCAGAATTTCCTGCGCACCATGCTGCGGCTGGGCAGCGAGCGCGATGAGCTGCGGGTAGTGGCCGACCAGCATGGCGCCCCGACCGACACGCGGCTGGTGGTGCGCGCCAGCCTGGCGGCGCTCGATCGCTGGCTGCAGGCCACTGCCGCGCAACGCCGGCAACTGATCGGCACCCATCACCTGGTCGCCAGCGGCACCACCACCTGGCATGGCTTTGCCACGGCGATCTTCGAGCAGGCGCTGGCGCAGGGCGTGATCGCGCGGGCACCGCGGGTGATCCCGATCGGCAGCGCCGAGTTCCCCACGCCGGCCCGGCGCCCCGCCTGGTCGGTGCTGGACAACAGCGGCTTCCAGCGGCACTTCGGCTTTCCGCTGCCCGACTGGCGCGAGGGCCTGCACGAAGCCATCGCCCAACTCGCCGCCCAAGGCACCGCCCCCTCGTAGGAGCCCGCTCGCGGGCGATGCCTTTTAACCCTGCCGGGGGGGGGTAGGAGCCCGCTCGCGGGCGATGCCTTTGGCCTGAATGTGGCATCAAAGCCAGGAGCATCGCCCG
>SCRF01000113.1 GCA_004322005.1 Rhodanobacter sp.
AAAGAGCATCGCGCGCAAGCGCGCTCCTACAGGCAAAGCCGGGTCTGCCATAATAGTTCGATGTCCGAACCGCCCCAGCCCTCCGTGCGCTCCTCGAACCCCCGTCTGCAGGCCGTGCTGGGGCACGAATTTTTTGCGCCGCACCAGTGGAAGCGCCGCCTCGCGCTGTGGCTCGGCGCGATCGTGGTGGCGCTGGCGGCGATCGTGTTCACCAAGGCCAGCAACTGGTCCTATCAGCTGTTCCTGAGCATGCTCGGCTATGGGGCCTGGATCCCGCTGATCATCACCCCGGTCGTGTTCGGCCTGCTGGCCTGGGCCACCGAGGGACGCCTGCGCGCCACCCGCAGCAGCGGCATTCCGCAGGTGATCGGCACGCTGCACATCGAAGACGAGGGGTTTCGTGTCCGCATGCTGGCGCTGCCGATCGCGGTCGGCAAGATGGTCCTGACGCTGATCGCGCTGGCGGTCGGCGCCTCGATCGGTCGCGAAGGCCCGACTGTGCACGTCGGTGCCGGGCTGTTCTACACGATCGGCCGGCGCTTCGGGTTCACCGATCCCAAGGCCGCCTCGCGCTTCATCCTGGCCGGCGGCGCGTGCGGCATCGCCGCGGCCTTCAACACCCCGCTGGCCGGCGTGGTGTTCGCGATCGAGGAGCTGGCCGGCACCTTCGAGCACCGCTTCAGCGGCCTGCTGCTGACGGCGGTGATCATCGGCGGCGTGGTCTCGCTGGGCATCATGGGCAACTACGCCTATTTCGGCGAAGTGCAGGCCAGCCTGCCGCTCGGCCATGCCTGGCTGGCGGTGCTGCTGACCGGCATCATCTGCGGGTTGCTGGGCGGCCTGTTCGCGCGCCTGATCCTGCTCACCCGGCATGGCCCGCTGGCCGCGATCGGCCGGCTGCGTGCGCACGCGCCGGTGCTGTTCGCCACCGGCTGCGGGCTGGCACTGGCGCTGGTCGGGCTGCTTTCGCACAACAGCGTGTACGGCACCGGTTACGACCAGGCGCGTGCCTTCGTGCAGGAGGCGGCGGTCACGCCCGGACAGGGCTTCGGCATCGAGAAACTGCTGGCCAACGTCTTTTCGTACTGGGCCGGCATCCCCGGCGGCATCTTCTCGCCGGCGCTGGCGGTCGGCGCCGGCCTCGGCCACAACATCGCCCACTTCCTGCCCGGCATCCCGGCGGGCACGGTGGTGCTGCTGGGCATGAGCGCGTATCTGTCGGGTGTCACCGGCGCGCCGCTGACCTCGGCGGTGATCGCGATGGAGCTGACCGACAACCAGGACATGGTGATCCCGATCATGGCGGCGTGCCTGCTGGCGCGCGCCGCGGCCTCGCTGTTCAGCCCGACGCCGGTCTACAAGGATTTCGCCGAACGCATCGTGCAGGATTTCGAACGCCAGCAGGCTGCCCACGAGGTCGATGCCGAACAGAACCGGGGCGAGTCGGCGGAACCGGTTCACGTGGGCAACACCAGTGCCTACGGCGATACGGCCGTGGCATCGGACGATGAACCGGCCCGGTAACGCATGTAAGGTCATCATGGAGGCGCTGCGCGCATGAACCTGCCCCGTTGGGATCGACTGTTGCTGAATGCCACCCTGGCGACGTTTGCCGACGCACCCTCGTGCAGCGTGATCGAACACGGCGCCATCGCCATGCATCATGGCCGCATCGCGTGGATCGGTCGCATGGGCGATCTGCCGGCGGCACCGGCCACGCTGGCCACCAGCGTGCTGTCGATCGATGGCGCGCTGGTCACGCCGGGACTGATCGACTGCCACACCCATCTGGTGTTCGGCGGCGATCGCGTGCACGAGTTCGACCTGCGCGCGAACGGTGCCAGCTACGAGGAACTCGCGCGCGCTGGCGGCGGCATCGTCGCCACCGTGAAGGCCACCCGCGAGGCCGGCGAGGACGCGCTTTACGCGCAGTCCCTGGCGCGTGCGCGAACCCTGCTCGCCGATGGCGTGACCACGCTCGAAATCAAGTCCGGCTACGGCCTGGAACTGGAAACCGAACGCCGCATGTTGCAGGTGGCGCGACGCATCGGCCGCAAGCTCGGCATCACCGTGCGCACCAGCTTTCTCGGCCTGCATGCGTTGCCGCCGGAATACCGCGAACGCCGCGCCGACTACGTCAGCCTGGTCTGCGACGAAATGCTGCCTGCGCTGGCGGCCGAAGGCCTGCTCGATGCGGTCGATGCGTTCTGCGAGGACATCGGTTTCAGCCGTGAGGAAACCCGCCGCCTGTTCGAGCAGGCACAGCGGCTCGGCCTGCCGGTGAAGCTGCACGCCGGGCAACTGTCCGATCTCGACGGCGCCGCGCTGGTCGCCGAATACCGCGGGCTGTCGGCCGATCACCTGGAACACCTGGGCGAATCAGGCATCCAGGCCATGGCCGCCGCCGGCACCGTGGCGGTGCTGCTGCCGGGAGCCTTTTACGCGCTGCGCGAAACCCGGCTGCCGCCGATCGAGCTGTTGCGCAAACACCGCGTGCCGATGGCGGTCGCCACCGACTGCAACCCCGGCAGCTCGCCGATGCTGTCGCTGCGACTGGCGGCCGGCATGGCCTGCACGCTGTTCCGGCTGACCCCCGCGGAGGCGTTGCACGGCATCACGACCCATGCGGCCCGCGCTCTCGGCCTGACCGATCGCGGCACGCTCGCAGTGGGCCAGATCGCCGATCTGGTGGTGTGGAATGCACGCCAGCCGGCCGAGCTGTGCTACTGGATCGGCGGCGGGCTCGTGCGCGAGGTCTACGTGTGCGGCGAATCCGTCTCGCGGCGCAGCGTTTCGAGATGCTGGCGCAACGCGTCGTGAAACGCCGGCGGCAGGTCTGCGCGCACCGGCACCCGCCACCAGTGCGCCAGCGCGAAGCGCCGGCACTTGACCGCGTCCTTGTCGGTCATCAGCACCGGCAGGCGATCGCCGAAATCGAGGTCGGCCGGCGCAAACCGGTAGTGATCGGCAAACGCATGCTCGATCACCTCGACGCCGGCGGCACGCAGGCTGTCGAAGAAACGCCGCGGATGGCCGATCGCCGCTACCGCATGGACACGCTGGCCGCTGAAGCTGGTCAGCGCCTGTGTGCGGCCGTCGTCCAGCGCGATCACGTCGCCACTGCGTAGTTGCATCGGGTATTCGCCCGCCTCGGCCACGCCCCCGTTGCAGACCAGCAGGTCGACGCGTTGCAGCCGGCTCAGCGGCTCACGCAGCGGCCCGGCCGGCAACAGCCGCCCGTTGCCGAAACGGCGCACGCCGTCGATCACGCAGATCTCCACATCGTGCGCCAGGGCGTAATGCTGCAGGCCGTCGTCGGCGATCAGCACATCGCAGCCGTCAGCCACCAGCAGTCGCGCCGCGGCCGGACGATCGCGCCCCACTGCCACCGGCACGCCGCTGGCGCGGATCAGGCAGGGCTCGTCGCCGACCCGCAGCGGATCCGGCGCATTGCCCAGCAGCAACGGTTCGCGCCGATCGCCGCCATGGCCGCGGCTGACCACACCCGGCCGATACCCGCGCGCGCGCAGCGCCGCGGCCAGCGCGATGGTCAGCGGGGTCTTGCCGGTGCCGCCGACGCTGAGGTTGCCGACCACCACGACCGGCACCGGCAGGCGTACCTCACGCAGCCATCCGCGCCGGTAGAGCCCGCTGCGCAGACGCACCACGGCGCCGTACAACGCCGCCAGCGGCCAGGCCCACGATGGCACCCGGCCGTTGCCGTACCAGGCCGACTCGAGCGTGCCGATCAGCGCCATGGATTGCTCCTTCAGTCGTCACCCGGTTCGACCGCCTGATCGTGGAACTGCATCCGGTGCAAGGCGGCGTAATGCCCGTTCAGGGCCATCAATGCGGCATGCGTGCCGCGCTCCACGATGCGGCCCTGGTCCAGCACCGCGATCTGGTCGGCGTGTTCGATGGTGGACAGCCGGTGCGCGATCACCAGGGTGGTGCGATCGCGTATCAGGCGCTGCAGAGCCTGCTGGATCAGCCGTTCGGATTCGCTGTCGAGCGCACTGGTGGCCTCGTCCAGCACCAGGATCGGCGCGTTCTTCAAGATCGCACGGGCGATCGCCAGGCGCTGCCGCTGGCCACCGGACAGCATGTTGCCGCTCTGGCCGATCCGGGTATGGATACCCTGCGGCATGCCAGCGATGAACTCCATCGCATTGGCCGCCTCGGCCGCGGCGACGATCTCCGACTCGCTGGCGCCGGCCAATTCGCCGTAGGCGATGTTGTTGGCCACGGTATCGTCGAACAGCACCACGCTCTGCCCGACCCAGGCGATCTGCCGGCGCAGCGAGGCCAGCGTGTAGTTCTGGTAATTCTCGCCGTCCAGCACGATGCGGCCGCTGCTCGGCTCATAGAAGCGCGGCAGCAGGCTGACCAGGCTGCTCTTGCCGCTGCCGGAACGCCCGACCAGCGCGGTCACCGTGCCGGGCGCGCAGTGCAGGTCGATATCGCGCAGCGCCTCCAGATCATCGCGCGGATACACCAGCCCGACGCCTTCGAAACGCAGATCGCCGCGCGTGCGCCCCAGTGTGAGCCTGCCCCGATCGACTTCCGGTGGCATGTCGACGATACCGAACAGATCCTCGGCGGCCGACAGCCCGCGCTGGATGTTGGCCTGCACGTTGGTCAGCCGCTTCAGCGAGGGCAGCATGCCGCCCATCGCGGTCAGCACGGTGAAGAACACGCCGGGGGTGATGCTGTCGATCACCTGCGGCCGCGTGCCCAGAAACACCAGCAACGCCATCGCGAACGCGGCAACCGTCTGGATCGTGGAACTGGACATCGCACTGGTCGCGGCGATTTTCAGGTTGAGTCGGCGCGCGTGATGGGTGACCGCGTCGAAACGGTCGGCCTCGTACGCCTGGCCGCCATAGACACGCACCTCGCGATGGGCGCCGACCGATTCCTCCACCGTGCCGGTGATCGAACCCATCATGCCCTGGATGCGGTGGCTGATCTGCCGATAGCGCCGGCTGACCAGGGTGGCGATCAAGGTGATCGGCGGCACCATCAGCAGCAGCGCCAGCGTGAGATAGGCACTGTTGGACAGCATCACGTACAGCATGCCGATCACGGTGACCCCTTCGGTCACCGCGACTTTCACCGCATCGGTGGCGGTCGAGGACACCTGCTCGCTGGTGTAGGTGATGCGCGAAACCTGCTGACCCGACGGTTCGGCGCCGAAGAACGCCGCCGGCAACCTCAGGTAGGCCGCGAACACGTCGTGCTGGATCGTCTGCACCACGTTGCGGCCGATATAGGAAATGCCGTAGCTGCTGGCAAAGGTGCCCAGGGCGCGCACGACGAAGATGATGATGATCCAGATCGGCATCCAGAAGATGTAGTAGGCATTTTTCTGCGCGAACATCTGATCGATCATCGGCTTCAGCAGCTGCGTGAAGACCGCCAGGCCGCCGCCTTCCACCGCCATGCCGATCAGCGCGATCACGGCCATCGCCCAGAAGCGGCGGGTATAGCCGAACAGGCGTTTGTAGACCGCCCTGCTTTGGGCATCCCACACGCCGAACTTCGCGCGGCTCACTTGCCCGCGTCCGGCTTGCTCGGCGTGGTGGCGATCGACAGCCGGGTAAAGCCGAGCTGGCCCAGTGCGTCCATCGCCGTCACCACATCCTGATTGGGCGTCATCGCATCGGCGCGGATCGTCACCTGGCGATCGCGATCGTCGCCGGCGTTGCGCGCGATGGTCCGCTTGAGCGGCTCGATGCCCTCGCCCAGCACTTCGTCGCTGCCCACGTAGAAGCGGCCGTCGCGGTCGATCATGATGGTCAGTGCCGGCGCATTCATGTCGCGATCCTGCGTGCTGGCCTTGGGCAGGGTGACCTGCAGGCGCGAATGCTGCACGAACGTGCTGGTCAGCACGAAGAACATCAGCAGGGTCAGCAGCACGTCGATCAACGGAATCACGTTGATCTCGAAATCGTCCCCACGCCGGTCGTTGCTGATACGCATCGGCCGGGCCTCAACCGGCGCCCGGCGCGGATGTCGCCGGCATGCGCCGGGGCCGCGTCGACGCCGCGGCGGCGACGGGCTGCGTCAGCTCGTCCAGCAAGGCCGTCGCCTGTTTCTCCATCTGCACGCAATAACCGGCCACGCGCGAGCGGAAATAGCGGTGCAGCACATAGGCCGGAATCGCCACGGTCAGGCCAGCCGCCGTGCAGATCAGCGCCTCGCCGATGCCACCGGCCATCCTGGCCGGATCGCCGATGCCGCCGGCCATCACCTCCATGAACATGCGAATCAGGCCGATCACGGTACCGAACAGGCCAAGCAATGGACCGATCAGCGCGATTGTGCCGAGCGTGTTGAGGTAACGCTCCATCCGGTGCACCACATGCCGGCCGGTGTCCTCGATGCGTTCCTTGATCTGCTCGCGTGGCCGGTTGCGCACGGCCAGTGCCGCAGCCAGCAATTCGCCCAGCGGAGAGTCTTTGCCCAGCGCTTCGAGATGCCGCGGATCGAGTTGGCCCTTGCGTGCCCACTCGCGCACCTCGTCCCCCAGACCCGGCGGCAGCACCGATTTGCGGCGCAGGGTCCAGCAGCGCTCCAGCACGATCGCCAGGGCGACCGCCGAACAGATCAGGATGGGCACCAACGCCCAGCCGCCAGCTATCAGGATTTCCAGCACTTTGGACCCCACCATTCCGCTTCAATGAAACAAATCGCGCGCAGCGCCCCCATTGCCTCCTCTCCCCCGGCTCTTATTTCCCTTGCGGGAGAGGATTGAGGTGAGGGCGCTTCACTGCGTGTCGATGAGCGCGCATGATAGCAGTCTCCTCCGGATGTACTGCGGCACGGGTGGCATTCCCTCGCTTCACGCGGGCCGGGATTCCATCGAGCTGGGACTCACTCGCGCCAGTAGCGCGGCTCGCGCAATCGCCAGCCCGGCTCGCGCTGCGCCGGGGCATCGATCGGAAAATCCAGCGGGATCGCGCCCAGTACCGCCGTGTTCACGACCGGCACCCGGGCCGCGGCATAGCGTGCCAGCACGCTCGCCCGGGGGTGGCCAAAGCGATTGTGCCAACCCGCCGAAACCACCGCCAACGGGGCGTGCACGGCGCTGATGAAGAACCTGCTGGATGAACTTTTGCTGCCATGATGCGGCACCAGCAGCACCGGCGGCAGGCCCGGTCCGAGCGCGGCAACCACCTGCGGCTCCACCTTCAGGCTCATGTCGCCGGTCAGCAGCAGGCGCCCGCCTCGCCCCGCGACCAGCAGCACGCAGGAATGATCGTTGCTCTTGCCTGCGGGTTGCCCGGGGAGCGGACTGAGCACGCGAAATTGCACGCCGTCCCATCGCCACGACTGCCCGGCCAGGCACTGCCGCATCGGGATCGACATCCGCGCCGGCTCACCGGCGTAGCGTTGCGCCGGTGCAAACGCATCGGCCACGGCCACGGCCCCGCCGGCATGGTCGTTGTCGCCATGGCTGATCATCAGCATGTCGACCCGTGCGATGCCCAGCGCATGCAGCGACGGCACGACCACCGCCGCGCCCAGATCGAAGCCCGACGGGTAACGTGCGCCGGCGTCGTACACCAACGCGTGATCGCGGGTACGCAGCAACACCGACAAACCCTGCCCCACATCCAGCACCCACACCTGGAACGCGCCCTCGGCCGGCAACGGGCGTGGCGGCAGCAGCAGCGGCAGGAACAGCAACGCACCCAGCCAGCGCAACGGCACGCCACGCGGCAGGAACAGCCACAGTGCGCCCAGCAGCGCCAGCAGCAGCGCCCACGGTTGCACGGCCGGCAAATACCAGTGCGCACCCGGCCATTGCGCCATCCGTTCCAGCAGCCACCATTGCGCGTGCGCCAGCTTGCCGGCCAGCCACAGCACCGGGGTGGCCAGCGGCGGGCACAGCCACAGCAGCAGCATGCCGGACAACGCACACGGCACGATCACGAAGCTGACCATCGGCACCGCGATCAGGTTGGACAACGCCCCCACCAGCGACGCCTGGCCGAAAAACCACAGGGTCAGCGGCAACAGGGCCACCGTCATCACCAGCTGCCCGGCCGACAGTTCATGCAGAAACGCGCGCAGCCCGCGCCCGCGCGCCTGCAGGCACAACATCAGGAACGCCACCCCGATGAACGACAGCCAGAAGCCGGCCGCCAGCACCGCCAGCGGGTCGACCAGCAGGATCGCGAGCATCGCCAGTGCCAGCGACTGCGCACCACTGGAGCCACGCCGGCTGCAACGCGCCAGCGCCACCACCGCGATCATCAGCAACGTGCGCACCGTGGGCAGGCCGAAGCCGGCCAGTGCACTGTAGATGCCGGCCGTCAGCAGCGCCGCGGCGGCCCGGGCCTGCGGTCGCGGCACGCGCAACCCCAGCCACGGCCACAGCCAGTAGACGAACAGCGCCAGCCACACGCCGAACACTGCCGCCACCCCGACATGGAATCCGGAAATCGCGATCAGGTGCGAGACGCCGTTGGCGCGTGCAATCTCCCAGTCACGCTGCCGCAGTCCGCGCGTATCGCCAACCGAAAAGGCCTGCAACAGCACGGCGTCGTGCGGATCGTGCACGCGCGCCGCAATGCCGCGTGCGACTGCGTCGCGCACGCCATCGACACACCAGTGGGGACCCCCAAGGCGCACATTGCCGGCGTCCTCGCGCACATAGCCGGTGGCGACGATACCGCGCTCCAGCGCCGAACGCTCGCTGTCGGCGCCACCCGGATTGCGCAGGCCACGCGGCCGTTTCAGACGCAGCAGCAGTCGCCAGCGCGTGCACGGTTGCAGCCGCGGCGCGCGTTCGTACCAGGCCACGGTCATGCGTCCGCGAAGCGCGACCGGCTTGCCGTCCAGCGCCGCCTGATCCACGCGAAAATCGAAACGGCTGGCATCGCTGCGTACCTGCGGCAGGTCGGCGATGGTGCCGGTCACCACGAAATCGCGACCTTCCAGGGCACGCGGCAAGCGTGCCTCCATCGCGGCACCGCCGCGCCATGCCGCCCACACGATGCCCAGCAGCACCCAGGCCAGCCAGCGCCAGCGTGGCAACCGCCAGCACAGCAGCACGGCGATCAACAGCAGCAAGCCAAGGCACCAGTGCGGCGGCAACCTCGGCAGCCATTGCACCAGCAGCACGCCGCCGTGCAGTGCCAGCGCACCGATGACTGCCGCTGGCATTGCCGCCGTCCGCGCCACTCGCCCTCACCTCGCGCCATCCCTGATGGCATCGAGCCTAGCGCGGCAGCGTCGGACGCATGGATGAAAAGCGTGTAGGCGCGCGCCGTGTCGACACGGTCAGGCTCTGCTGCATGCGCAGCGCGGCACCGGCCATGCCGTCATCCGATCTGGACGGAAGGGCACTTACTCAGGCGTGAGCATGTTTTTCGTCATTCCCGCGAAAGCGGGAATCCAGCGTTTGGGGACCATGGGAAGCCATGGGAGGCACTGGATTCCCGCTTTCGCGGGAATGACGAGCTTTGCAAGTACCATTCAGACTTGGGCGGTTTCCTGCAGTACGCCGTTGTGCAGCACCAGCGTGCGATCCATCCGCGCGGCCAGCCGGGTGTCGTGGGTGACCAGGATGAAGCTGGTGCCGATCTCCCGGTTGAGCTCCAGCATCAGCGCGTAGACCTGGGCCGCATTGGCTTCGTCCAGATTGCCGGTGGGCTCGTCGCCGAGCACGCAGGCTGGCCGGGTCACCAGCGCGCGCGCCACGGCGCAGCGCTGGCGCTCGCCGCCGGACAGTTCCGACGGCTTGTGCCGGGTGCGCTGGCCCAGACCCACGCGCTCCAGCAGGACTGCCGCCTGGCGCTCTGCCTCCGCAATCGCGGTGCCGCGGATCAGCAGCGGCATGCACACGTTTTCCAGCGCGGTGAACTCGGGCAGCAGGTGATGGAACTGGTAGATGAAACCGAGCGAGCGATTGCGCACGCGGCCGCGCTCGGCGTCGGACAGCTTCGACAGCACCCGGCCGTCCACTTCCACTTCGCCGGCGGTGAGCGTATCCAGCCCGCCGATGATGTGCAGCAGCGTGCTCTTGCCCGAGCCGGAGGCGCCCACGATCGCCAGCGTCTGGCCACGCTTCAGGGTGAAGCTGACGTCGTTCAGCACCTCGGTGCGCAGGCCGCCCTCGTCGTAGGTCTTGGCGACATGGCTGGCGCACAGCACGTTTTCGCCGGCCTGATTCGTGGCGTTCGGGTTCATGGCAGCCTCATTCATAGCGCAGCGCCTGTGCCGGCTGCGTGCGCGAGGCGCGCCACGCGGGATAGAGGGTGGCCAGCAGCGAGAAGGCGAACGTCAACAACGCCACCCAGCCGACATCCGGCCATTGCAACCGGCTCGGCACCTCGCTGATGTAGTAGACGTCCGGCGACAGGAAGGTCACGTGGAAGGTGTGTTCGATCCACTTGATGATGCCCGGCAGCCGCCACGACAGCAGCGAACCGAGACCCACGCCGAAGCCGATGCCGACCACGCCCACCAGCACGCCCTGCACCATGAACATGCCCATGATGCTGCGTGGGGTGGCGCCGAGCGTGCGCAGGATCGCGATATCGGCCTGCTTGTCGGTGACCAGCATCATCAGCATCGAGACCAGGTTGATCACCGCCACCAGGATGATCAGCGACAGGATCACGAACATCACCATCTTCTCCATCGACAAGGCGGAGAACAGGTTCGCGTTGGTATCCATCCAGGTCTGCACCCGGTAAATCTGGCCCAGCTTGCCGGCCAGCTCGCGCGCGACCGGGCGGGCGTTGAACATGTCGTCCAGGCGCAGCCGGATGCCGGTGGGGCCACTGAGGCTGTTGAGCTTCTGGGCATCGCCCATGTTGACCAGCGCCAGGCCGGAATCGAACTGCTCCATGCCCAGCTCGAACACGCCCACCACATGGAAACTGCGCATGCGCGGCACGCCGCCGATCGGCGTGGCGCGCAGTTGCTGCACCGCCATCGTCACCCGGTCGCCGACGCTGACGCCCAGCGTCATCGCCAGCTCCCGTCCGAGCACGATGTTCCAGCTGTCCGGGGTCAGCTCGCTGAGCTTGCCCTCGACCATGTGCTTGCCGATGTCGTCGACCTTCGGCTCCAGCGCCGGCTCGATGCCGCGCACCAGTGCGCCACTCGAACGGCGGGCGCTCAGATACGCTTCGGTCTCCACGTACGGCGCGGCGCCCAGCACATGCGGGTTCGCCTCGGCAACCTTCAACGCGTGCGGCCAGTCCCGGATGTTTTCGTCGACGCCGGAAATGGTGGCATGCGAGATCGCACCGAGGATCCGCGAGCGCATCTGGTAGTCGAAGCCGTTCATCACCGACATCACGGTGATCAACGCGATCACGCTGATCGCGATGCAGACGATCGATACGGCGGAGATGAACGAGATGAACTGGTTGCGTCGCTTGGCCCGGGTGTAACGCAGGCCGATGAAAAGTTCGAGCGGTCGGAACATGGACGGTTCGCTTTTGAAGTCGATGGGCGGTGGCCCTTGATGCATTATCGCGGTATTCGCGCCGACCGTGTTGCGCAGACAAAGTGCCATCTGGCGCTTTCCGTAGGAGCCCGCTCGCGGGCGATGCCTTTCGATTTCCGTCGGCAGGTTGGAACTCACTGCGCTCCCCAATCTGCCGGCTTTCCCGATTTCCCGGCGGAAGGCATCGCCCGCGAGCGGGCTCCTACGGGTCGGTCGTCGAGGGGGCGGATTGCAGCGTGGCCAGGCGCATGCGCAGGCGTCGGCGGATGTCGGCATCGCTGTTGTCCGGCGCCAGCAGCAATACCTGTATGCCCCGTTCCACCGTGCGCAGGCGCAGCAGCACGAAACTGCCGAGCATCCGGAACGAGGCCAGCGTGGCGGGCACATCCTCATGCGGGGCCAGGTGCAGTGTCCAGCTGTTGTCCGCACTCCAGCCGGCCGCGATGACTGGCGAAGCCGCGATCCTGCGCACGGCCACCGCCGTGGCCAGCAGCACGCTCACCGCAAGCAGCAGTTTCTGCCAGGGCGCGAGCGCACTGAGCGCGACGGCAAACACCGCCAGCGTGCCGATCAGCGCCAACCAGCGCCGGAACCGTCGTGACGGCCGGTATTCAAAGCCGATGGCGGGTGCGGATGTCATCGATGATCGCCTGCCAGTCTGTCCGTGCCGGGCGCGCGCGGCCCATGATCCAGTCCCATAGATCCGGGTCCTGCATGTCGAGCAATTCGTCGAACGCCTGTTGCATCGGCTCGGTCGCGCCGGCAAAGCATTCGTCGAGCCAGCCGCCCAGCAGCGCATCGAGCTCACTGGTGCCGCGACGGGTACGCCAGCGCAGGCGGCCTTTATCCATAACCCGCTCCAATGAAACAAATCGCGCGAAGCGCCTCCATTGCCTCCTCTCCCCCACGGGGAGAGGATTGAGGTGAGGGGACCACCTTGCGAAGAACCACCACCATCAAAAATCCTTCGATCAACTTCCCCGCGAGCACCCGCCGCTCACCCTGCCCTCTCCCCGGAGGGGAGAGGTTAATGCGGTGTCGCCGCTGCGCGGCGACAGTTGCTTTTATGCGCCGCGCCGCTCCAGCATCAGCTTCTTGATCTCGGCGATCGCCTTGGCCGGGTTCAGGCCCTTCGGGCAGGTGCGCGTGCAGTTCATGATGGTATGGCAGCGGTAGAGCTTGAACGGGTCTTCCAGGTCGTCCAGACGCGTACCGGTATCCTCGTCGCGCGAATCCACGATCCAGCGGTAGGCCTGCAGCAGGATCGCCGGGCCGAGATACTTGTCGCCGTTCCACCAGTAGCTCGGACAACTTGTCGTGCAGCAGGCACACAGGATGCATTCGTACAGGCCGTCGAGTTTCCTGCGCTCCTCCACCGACTGCAGCCGTTCGCGTGCCGGCGCCGGGCTCTGCGTGCGCAGCCAGGGCTTGATCGAGGCGAACTGGGCGTAGAAGTGAGTCAGGTCGGGAACCAGATCCTTGACCACCGGCATGTGCGGCAACGGGTAGATCTTCACGTCGCCCGAGCCGCAGTCGTCGATCGCGCAGGTGCAGGCCAGCGTGTTGGTGCCGTCGATGTTCATCGCGCACGAACCGCAGATGCCCTCGCGACAGGACCGCCGCAGCGACAGCGTGGGATCGATCTCGTTCTTGATCTTCAGCAGGGCGTCCAGAACCATCGGGCCGCAGGCGGCCAGATCGACCTCGTAGGTATCGATACGCGGATTCTTTTCGTCGTCCGGCGACCAGCGATAAATGCGGAACGTACGCGGCTTTTTCGCACCGCTGGCCGGGTAGTGCTTGCCTTGCTGGACTTTTGAATTCTTCGGTAGCGAAAACTCTGCCATGTCCTGGACCCTTCAATACTTCTACAGGAGGGGATTCGGCCCCGACCGCAACAAACCGTAAATGCGACACCATGCGCGGCCTGGACCGCCGCCCACCCGATCAGTAAATGCGTTTCGCCGGCGGTACGGTCTCGACGTCGCCGGTCAGGGTTTGCAGGTGCACCGGACGGTAATCGAAGCGCGACTTGCCGGCGTCGTCGACCCACACCAGGGTGTGTTTCATCCAGTTGGCGTCGTCGCGCTCGGGGAAGTCCTCGCGTGCGTGCGCACCGCGGCTTTCCGGACGCTGCGCGGCCGAATCCATGGTGGCCACAGACTGCGCCAGCAGGTTGCTCAGCTCCAGCGTCTCGATCAGGTCGGTGTTCCATACCAGCGAACGGTCGCTGACATGGACGTCCTGCAGCATGTCGTAGACCGCGGAAATTTTCTGCTTGCCTTCGGCCAGCGTCGCACCGGTGCGGAACACCGTGGCGTCCTTCTGCATGGTCTGCTGCATCGCTGCGCGGATTTTTGCGGTCGGCGTCTTGCCGTTCGCGTTACGCAGGCCGTCGAAACGGGCCAGCGCCTTGTCCAGCACGTTCGCCGGCAAGTCCTTGTGCAGTGCGCCCGGCTTGATCAGTTCGGCGCAACGAAGCGCCGCCGCGCGGCCGAACACCACGATGTCGAGCAGCGAGTTCGAACCGAGGCGGTTCGCGCCGTGCACCGACACGCAGGCCGCTTCGCCGATCGCGAACAGGCCCGGCACCGTCACGTCGGGATCGTCGCCGCGCTTCTGCACGACCTCGCCGTGGTAGTTGGTCGGGATGCCGCCCATGTTGTAGTGCGCGGTAGGGATCACCGGAATCGGCTCCCTGGTCACGTCCACACCGGCAAAGATACGGGAGGATTCGGCGATGCCGGGCAGCCGTTCGTTGATCACCTCGGGACTGAGATGCATCAGGTTCAGGTGGATGTGATCCTTGTGCTCGCCGACGCCGCGACCCTCGCGGATCTCGATCGTCATCGCGCGGCTGACCACGTCGCGCGATGCCAGATCCTTGGCATTGGGCGCGTAGCGCTCCATGAAACGCTCGCCCTCGGAATTGGTGAGATAGCCGCCTTCGCCACGCACGCCCTCGGTGATCAGGGTGCCGGCACCGTAGATGCCGGTCGGGTGGAACTGCACGAACTCCATGTCCTGCAGCGCCAGGCCGGCACGCAGCACCATGCCGCCACCGTCGCCGGTGCAGGTATGCGCCGAAGTGCAGGAGAAGTAGGCGCGACCGTAGCCGCCGGTGGCCAGGACCACCGCCTGGCCACGGAAGAAATGCAGGGTACCCTCGTTCATGTCGAGCGCGAGCACGCCGCGGCACACGCCTTCTTCATCGAAGATCAGATCGGTCGCGAAGTATTCGACGAAAAACGTGGCGTCGTGCGCCAGCGCCTGCTGGTACAGGGTGTGCAGCATGGCGTGGCCGGTGCGGTCGGCCGCCGCGCAGGTGCGCTGCGCCGTGCCCTTGCCGTAATGCGTGGTCATGCCGCCGAACGGGCGCTGGTAGATCTTGCCTTCCTCGGTACGCGAGAACGGCACGCCGTAATGCTCCAGCTCGATCACGGCGGCGGGCGCGTTCTTGCACATGTACTCGATCGCGTCCTGGTCGCCGAGCCAGTCGGAGCCCTTGATCGTGTCGTAGAAGTGGAAGCGCCAGTCGTCCTCGCCCATGTTGCCGAGCGCGGCCGAGATGCCGCCCTGCGCCGCCACCGTGTGCGAGCGGGTCGGAAACACCTTGCTGATACAGGCGGCCTTGAGGCCTTTCTCGGCCAGGCCGAACGTGGCACGAAGGCCCGCGCCGCCAGCGCCGACCACGATCACGTCGTACTTGTGCTGCCGGACTTTATATGTGTCTGACTTGTAGCTTTCCATCGAACTTCAGACTCCCAATGCGATGCGCAGTACAGCCAGCACGCTCACCAGTGCGCCGAGCACCGCGAGAAACTTGACCAGCACCAGCAGGGAGATTTCCCTCCAGCGGGTGTGCACGTAATCCTCGATCACCACCTGCAGGCCGAGCGCGGCATGCCAGAACGCGGTGATCGCGAAAGCGATCAGCAGCACCGCATTCCACGGTCTGCCAAGCGTGTAATGGGCGGTGGCATAGTCGGCATGCAGCAGGCCAAGCACCAGAATCACGAACCAGATGCCCAGCAGCACCAGCGCCGCAGCCGTGATGCGCTGGCTCCACCAGTGGCCGACGCCGGACTGCGCCGAACCAAGCCCGCGCGCAGCCTTCAACGGATCCCGCAGCTCGTTCGCGCTCATGCCGCACCTCCGGCCATCAGCACATAGGCCCACACGAGAACGGTCAACACGACGCTGCCGATCACCGCCAGCCAGCTCGAGCGCACGAATTGGGGAATTTCGTAGCCGGCGCCGGTATCCTGGATCAGGTGGCGGATGCCGTTGCACAGGTGATAGAACAAGGCCCAGCTCCAGCCGAACAGCAGGAGCATCCCGGCCGGGCTGCCGACGCAGATCTTGAATTGATCGAAGCTCCGTTCGCCGCCGGCCAGCTCAAGCAGCCCCCACAGGACGAGCAGCGTGCCGAAGGCCAGGGCAACGCCGGTAACGCGATGCACGATGGAACTGACCATCTGCACTTGCCATCGGTATACCTGAAGATGCGGAGAGAGCGGTCGTCGCGTATCTGCCATGGCGGCTTTCCTGAGTGGAATCGCTGATGTCGATCTGATGTCCATGTCCGACCTGCCTGCCAACCTTGGATATCCAGGGTGCGATCAACAACTGGTGCAGCTGCGCCAGTTCAGAAGTCGATACAGCGCCCATTTTTCTCCCAGTCGCCGTAACGGGTGGGATCAAGAGCCGGTCGCTCCGCTTGTGCCTTATCAGGCATCGAACGATTGGGCACGACGGTTGATTCCACCGGAACGGGGGCGGGGTTTGACTCGGCTGGCGAGGAGGTATCGGACATGGTTTTGTTAGCCAACGAAGGTTAATACTTGCTGCTAGTCAGCACAACCTCCTCCTTCCCGCTGGCTCACCACGACGATGGCATCGCCCATCCGCACGATCCGGTGGCTGCCCGGGAATGATCCGGCACTCCCTTGCGTCCGCACCCGACTACCCCAATCCTTCGCTTCATGCCGATACCTTACCGTGCCGAAACCGTGCTGATCGAGGGGCCTGACGCCATGGCGTTCGCGAATGCCCAGTTCAGCAGCAAGGTCGCCGCTCTCGTGCCGGGCCGGTGGCAGTTCAGCGCCTGGCTCGATCCGCAAGGACGCGTGCGCGCGCTGTTCCATCTGGCCCGAATCGCCGAAGATCGATTGCTTTTGCTGTTGCGCGGCGGAAGCGCCGCAACGATGGCCGAAGCGCTGCGACGTTTTGTGTTTCGTTCGAAACTCGCCGTCACTGCCGCCGCACTACGGACATTGACCACGGGACCGGCGCTGCCGACGCATGCGGTCCTCGACGAGGGCGATTCGCTGTCGCTCGGCTGCGGCACCCACCGCCTGCAGGTGACTGCCGCACCCGGTGCTGACGACCGTTGGCGCCTGCTGCAGTTGCATGAGGGCTGGCCATGGTTGCCCGAGCCGGCATTGAATGATTTGTTGCCGCCGGCACTGTCACTGCAGCGACTGCAGGCTGTCGTCATCGACAAGGGCTGCTATCCAGGCCAGGAAATCGTGGCGCGATTGCACTATCGAGGCGGGCATCAAAAGCACCTTTACAGCGTCGAATTGTCGCAGGCGGCGGTAAGCGGCGATTCGCTGCGCCTGCACGGAACCGATGCCGGCCGCCTGCTCGACGTCGTCGTCACCGATGCCCGCATCGAGGCACTGGCCGTACTGCGCGACGACGCAGTCGCGCAGGCGATCGACGGACGGCTAAACGCATTCGACAACAACCTGGTGATGTATCTCGACACAGCATGGCCGGCGTGAATGGCGTGCGAAATCTCCCGCATGCATGCATCTGAAAGACGTGAGCACAAGCTGAATTTCGGCACCCGGGCACTTGTGTCCGATGCGATCCACCATTAGGCTCCGTCGATCGAATATCGCAGCATCCGGAACATCGGGGTGCTGAAATACGCGACGAACCGGAAGACTCCGGATCGGCGCGACCCGGCAGAAAGTCGCCGGATGGCATGTCCGCATCGCATCCATACAGATGCGAAGAAGTTGCCTGACAACACGGCCGAAACGGCCTGCGCAACGCCAGAGCAGCAATCAACCTGACCGGCATCACACAAGCCGATTACCAGCCACAATCCCGTGGCGAAGCGTCCAACCATCGATTCCGGTTGTGGCGAGCAATCCAGGTGGAACGGCCTGCCCGCCCGTCCACCGCAACGGCGCACAAAGCTTGCAGTCTGCTTTGCGCGTACAGCACGTTGGAGGCAGATACGATGAATCTTTCCCTGTTGTTGTGGCTGACGACGTTGTTCCCGCAACCCGTCGCCGACCATGCCTGCCTGGCCACCACGGTGTATCTGGAGGCCCGCAGCGAACCCACCGTTGGCCAGCTCGCCGTGGCGGAGGTGGCGCTGCGGCGCCGCGATCGCGGCCAGTGGGGCCACACCCTGTGCAAGGTAGTCACCGCGCCGCATCAATTCGCGACCACCACTACTCCCGGATCATTCGACATCACGAACCTGCGTGCGTTCGAGAAAGCCTGGGCCATTGCCGGCAAGTCGATCAGCAATTGGCAGTTGCCCGCCGCGGAACGCCACCTCGTGGTGCCCCACGCCGATCATTTCGCCACCATCGACATCGCTCCGGCCTGGTCCATCAATCACCCGAGTGTCACGATCGGAGAACATGCCTTTTATGCGGTGAACTGATCCGCTCGATACCGTGCGACCCAGTTATCCCGCTGCAATCAAAAGGCCCCCGATCGGGGGCCTTTTGATTATTGAATGGACATCCATGCATATAGACGTCCATTTGTGACTACGTCACTTCAGCGCGCATAAACCTGATTTCCGCGAACCTCCACGAAGTCGCCGTTGCGGACACCCGGGTTGTCACGCTGGGTTACCGTCACGTACTGGCCGTCGTCCAGCCGCACGACGATACGCCACGCCGTTTCATCGCCTTCATTGCGCTTGCCGATCTGGTTGCCGACGGCGCCACCGGCCACCGCACCCACCACGGTGGCGGCCGTACGGCCATTCCCCTTGCCGACCTGGTGGCCGAGCACGCCACCGGCCACCGCGCCGATCACCGCGCCGATCGTGCCGCCATTGCCGCTGCCACTGCGGATGTAGACCTGCCGCACGTCCTGCACCACACCGCAGTTCCGGCAACGGATTTCTCTATTGCCATAGCTGTCCTGCCGTCCCTGGTAGCCGGAGTTGTAACGTCCATCGTTGCCGTACGGCGCGGTTGCGCAACCGGCAAGCGCAAGGCCAACCGTAGCCGCAGCGGCAAGAGCGAACTTTCTCGATTGCGCATTCATGATCCCATCCTCGATGATCTGGTTTCGAATCGGAACCGACCGGCTCAGTGAGCGTCCGATACGGCTGTCACGCCTTCCTGCACCTGCACCCGATCGCCCGGATCGTGATCCATGCGCACCGTGCGGGTGACTCCGTTGTATTCGTAGCGCACGTCATAGCCGACGATCTTGTTGACCGGATTGTCGACGGTTTCGCACCGGCGTTCCGTGGATGTGGTCACCTGGCCATGCTGGCGACTGGCTTCGATCCGGTTGCCCGCATAGCCGCCGCCAACTGCCCCGGCCACGGTTGCCAGCGTCTTGCCCTTGCCGCCGCCGATCTGGTGGCCGAGCAGGCCGCCCACCACCGCACCAATGGCGGTGCCGGCAATCCGGTGCTGATCCTTCGGCGGCGCGGTATGCGTGACCACTTGATCGTGGCAAACCTGCCGTGGATTGTGCTGTGTCCTGCGCACCGGGTCGACGCTGATGACCTTGGCGTATCTGACGCCGCCATTCGCGCCATCAGCAGCGCCCGAGGATGCGGTGCCGCCATCGGAGGTACCCGCATCGGCATTGCGGTTGCAGGCCGACAGGCTCACCGCGAGCGCTGCGGCAACAGTGATACTGAGTGCATTGACCATCAGCTTGTTCATCGATCGTCTCCTCCTGATTTGTTGCAGTCTGATTTGTTATGGCAATTTGATGCGGCCATGCCTGCTCCTTCGCCGGTCCACGCAATTACCTGCGCCACCATTGGACAGTCATCCGGCTGAATCAAGCCTTGCTCGCTTTTGTTACGTTATCTTCACGTTGAATTTGCAGAAGTTCCCGCTTGCCATTGGACGATACCAAGTCATGCCCAAGCTCGTCGACAGCCATGCCCACCTCGACGACACCTGCTTTGACGCGGATCGCGAAACCGTGATCGAGTGCGCCATTCACGCTGGCGTGGAGAGCATCGTCGTGCCTGCAGTCGATGCAGCCAGCTGGCCGCGGATCAAGGCGCTGTGCGCCGACCGTCGCCCGCTGTTCCCCGCCTTCGGCCTGCACCCGATGTATCTGGCGCAGCATGCGCCAGGCCATGTCCACGAACTGTCTTCGTGGCTGGATGACGGCATCGCGGTCGCGGTCGGCGAGATCGGCCTGGATTTCCACATGAGCGGCCTCGATCGGGATCTGCAGCGGCAATATTTTTCCCGCCAGTTGCGGCTTGCGCGCGAACGGGATCTCCCGGTGATCGTGCATGCACGAGGCGCGCTGGAGGAAGTCATCCTGACGTTGCGCCGGACTGGTGGCCTGCGCGGCGTGGTCCACAGCTTTTCCGGCAGCCTGGAGCAGGCGCAGCGCCTGTGGAGGATGGGCTTTCATCTGGGCATCGGCGGCCCGGTCACCTACGACCGCGCACAACGCCTGCGCCGCATCGTGGCGCAGATGCCGATCGAGTTCCTGCTGCTGGAAAGCGACGCACCGGACCAACCGGATGCCGGCCATCGCGGCCAGCGCAACGAACCCTCCAGGGTCGTCGATGTATTGCGCTGCGTGGCCGCATTGCGTGACCTGCCGGAGACTGTGCTGGCCAGCGCAACCACCGACAACGCGCGGCGCCTGTTCGATCTCGACCGGCACGCCTAAGCCGCCTGTAGACGCCGCTTGCAAGATGGATCCTGCATTGCTATCTTTTATTTCATCGATGAAATGTTTTCTGGTGAAATGGCAAATTTGACAAAATGCATCAACATGATGGACGAAGGCATCGGGCGGGTGAGCATGGTCATCCCGCAGATGCCCGCGGCCGAGGCGCGGTTGAGCCGGCTGATGCTGATGGTCGGTTCCAGCCTGGAGGAAGAGCTCGAAGCAAAGCTCAAGCCGCACAAGCTCAACCACAGCGATTTTCTCACCCTGATGATCCTTTACAGCCGTCCGGACGGCCATTCCACACCAGGTGAACTGTGCGAGTTCGCCTCGCAAGGCGCCACCAACATGACGCGCATCGCCAATGCGCTGGTGAAGCGCGGCCTGATCACTCGCCGCGCCGGCGAGGCGGATCGACGCTGCGTGTTGATCCACATCACCGCGGCCGGCCGGCGCCTGGTGCAGAAGATGCTGCCGCCGCTGTTTCCCCGCATCAGCGCGATGTTCGCCGGCTTCAGCGAAGCCGACAAACGCGATCTGAACCGGTTGCTGCGCAAACTTGCACGCAATCTCGACCAGTTGAGCAAGGAGGCTGTATGAAGGACACCACGATGAAGCATGCCTTGCTCCGCGTTCGCGCGACGCTGGTCGCGGCAACACTGCTGGCGCTCGCCGCTTGCACCATGCCGCCGGCCAAGCTCGTCCGCCCCGCGCTGCGCAACGATGTGCCACTGGCAGGGCTGACGGCGCCGACCCGTGCCGGCTGGCCTGCGGTGCAGTGGTGGCGCGGTTACGGCGACCCGCAATTGAATGATCTGATGGTCCTCGCCTTGCGACAGGCACCGGATCTGGCCCTGGCGCAGAGCCGCGTGCGCAGCGCCGAACAGACGGCACGCCTGGCTGCCGCGCAACTGGGCGTGACGGTCAACGGCAACGTGCAGTACTCACGCCAGCGCCTGAGCCAGCACGGCCTGATCCCGACCCGGTTTCTCGGCCTGACCTGGTACGGCCAGACCGACCTCGGCGTGCAGTTGCAATACGACTTCGACTGGTGGGGCAAGAAGCGCTCGACCATGAGGGCGGCACTGGACCAGGCGCACGCCGCCGAAGCCCAGCGCAGTGCAGCCGCCCTGGCGATCCAGTATGCGGTCGCCGACACCTACTTCGGCTGGCAGGCCGACCAGGCGCGACTGCAGCTGGCCGACCAGTTGCTCGCCACCCAGCAGCAGTTTGCGCAGATCGCCCGGTTGCGGGTGAAACAGGGTGTGGATCTGCCGGACGAGGCACAGAAAGCGAGGGCACAACTGGCCAAGGTGCGCGAATTGCGCGTCTCGCTCGCGGGCTCGGCACGGATCCGCCGGGCAGCGCTGGCCTCACTGCTTGGCGTGGCCCCTGCACAGATGCCGCCGCTGCAGGCCCGCCCGCTGCCACCGATCGAACGCGGCATTCCGGCCCATGCGGGGCTGGACCTCATCGCGCGCCGCCCCGACATCGCCGCCAGCCGCTGGCAAGTCGAGGCCGCACTGCAGCAGACCGACACCGCACGTGCCGAATTCTTTCCCGATGTCAGCATCGCCGCACTGGCCGGTCTGTCCAGCATCGACATCGACAAGCTGTTCTCCGCCGGAAGCCGGGTCTTTGCGCTGACTCCGGCCGTGCATCTGCCGATCTTCAACAACGGCCTGCTCAAGGCCAACTACGGCTACAGCCGGGCCCAACTGGACGCCGCGGTGGCGCAGTACGACAGCACCGTGCTGGCTGCCGCGCGCGAGGTGTCCACACAAGCGTTGAGTGCCGAGCAGATCGCGGCGAGTCGTCGCGAGCAGCAGGTCCAGCTCGCGGCGGACGCGCAACTGCTGGCCAGCGCGCAGGCGCGCCTGGATCAGGGCGTGCGCGACGTCCGCGAGAGCCTTGCCGCGCGCGAACAGCTGCTGCAGCAGCGCGACGACGCGACACAACTTCACGCGCAGGCCCTGGCCACCGACCTGGCCCTGATCAAGGCGCTCGGCGGCGGCTATCGCGGCAGCGACACGTCCGCCAAAGCACCTGCGCCATCGCAATCCTCACCAGCCAACGTTACCGCCGGAGCCGCCGACCATGAGCGCCACTGAGTCCGACAAGCCGCAAGCCGGCAACAACACCGCCGACAGCGGCATGGCCGCCAAAGACCCGGCCCGGCGTCGGCGCATGCTGCTGATCGTGGCGAGCGTGTTCGCACTCGCCGGACTGATCTGGTTCCTGCTGTGGCTGCTGGTGTTCTCCACCCGCGAACGGACCGACGACGCCTACGTCGGTGGCAACCAGGTGGCGATCTCGGCGCAAGTGCCGGGCACCGTGGTGGCGATCCTGGCGGACGACACCCAGCGTGTCGACGCCGGCCAGGTGCTGGTCAGGCTGGATGGCACCGATGCCGCGGTGCGCCTGCAGCTGGCACGCAGTGTGCTGGCACAGGCCGTACGCAGCGTGCGCCAGCAGACCAGTTCGGCCAGCCGGGCCGATGCGCAGGTCATCGTGAGCCGGCTCGACCTGGCCAAGGCGCAAGACGACTTGCGGCGACGCCTGCCGCTGCTTGCCGCCCGCGCCGAGTCGCCCGAAATCGTGCAGCACCTGCGCGATGGGGTGGCGCAGGCGAAAGCCGCCCTGGCTGCCGCGCAGGCCCAGGCCGATGCCGCGCATGCCGCCGTCGAGGGCACCGACGTGGCCAACAACCCGGCTGTGATGCAGGCGCGCGCCAACTTTCGCGCCGCATGGATCGCCGCGCAGCGTGACGCCATCTACGCCCCGGTCTCCGGCTATGTCGCCCAGCGCAGCGTGCAACTGGGCAACAGCGTGCAGCCCGGCCAGCAGCTGATGACGGTCATTCCGCTGCACGACCTGTGGGTCGATGCGAACTTCAAGGAAAGCCAGCTGCGCCGGATTCGCATCGGCCAGCCGGCGAAAGTGGAGTCGGACCTTTATGGCAGCGCCACCGAATATCACGGCAAGGTGGTCGGCATCGGTGCCGGCACCGGCAGCGTGTTCTCGCTGTTGCCGGCACAGAACGCCACCGGCAACTGGATCAAGGTGGTGCAGCGCGTCCCGGTGCGCATCGCACTGGACGACCCGGAGCTGGCCAAGCATCCGCTGCGCGTGGGTCTGTCCACCGAGGTCACCGTCGACACCCGCAATGACACGGGTCGCGTGCTGACCACCGCCCCTGCCCGGCAACCGGTGGCGCAGACCAGCGTCTACGACCAGATGGCCCGCCAGGCGGATGCACAGGCCGACCAGGTCATTCGCGACAATCTTGCCCGCACCGCGGCCGCAAACTGAGCCACGCCATGGCCGCCTTGCCCAACGACGCCGCACCCCTGAAGCCGCTGCACGGCGCTCCGCTGGCCCTGCTCACCATCGCCGTCGCATTCAGCACCTTCATGGAGGTGCTGGACATGACCATCGTCAACGTGTCGGTACCGCACATCGCCGGCAGCCTGGGCGTGAGCCCCAGCGAAGGCACCTGGACCATCAGCTCCTACGCGCTGGCCAGCGCGATCATGCAGCCGTTGACCGGATGGATCGCAAAACGCTTTGGCGAAGTGAAGACCTTCGTCGGCTCGGTGCTGATGTTCGTGGTGTTCTCGATGCTGTGCGGCCTGGCCACCAGCATGCCGATGCTGGTGATCGGCCGACTGCTGCAGGGTGCCGGTTCGGGGCCGATGGTGGCGCTGTCGCTGACCCTGTTGCTGTCCAATTATCCGAAGGAGAAACAGGGCATCGCCCTGGCGCTGTGGGCGATGACCGTGGTGGTTGCGCCGATCTTCGGTCCGATCCTGGGTGGCTGGCTGACCGACAATCTCTCCTGGCCATGGATCTTCTACATCAACCTGCCGGTCGGCCTGCTCGCCGCAGTGGTCACCTGGGTCCTGCTGCGCAAACGCGAGACCCGGACCAGCAAGGCACCGATCGACGTCATCGGCCTGCTGTTGCTGGTATTCGGTGTGGGCGCCCTGCAGTTCATGCTGGACAACGGCAACGACAACGACTGGTTCTCCTCGCCGATGATCACCGTGCTGGGCATCACCGCGCTGGTCTGCCTGACCTTCCTGGTGGTGTGGGAGCTCAATGCGAAACATCCGGTGGTCGACCTGTCGCTGTTCAGGCAGCGCAATTTCACCGTCGGCGTGATCGGGCTGTCGCTGGGCATGTTCGCGTTCTTCGGCATCAACGTGGTGTTTCCCCTGTGGCTGCAGATCACCCTTGGCTACACCGCGACCTGGGCCGGGCTGGCCACCGCGCCGGTCGGCGTGCTGGCTTTTCTGATCGCCCCGCTGCTTGGCCGCAACATGCACCGTCTCGAACTTCGCTCGGTGGTGACGTTCGCCTTCGTGGTGTTCGCCGGCACCGCCTACTGGTTTTCCACCTTCGACAGTTCCGCCTCGTTCTCCTCGCTGATCCTGCCGCGTTTCATCATGGGCCTGGCGATCCCGTGCTTCTTCATTCCGCTGAACCAGATCTACCTGTCCGGCCTGCCGGCCTCGGAGATCGCCAGCGCATCGGGGCTGTCGAACTTTTTCCGCACCCTGGGTTCGAGCGTTTCCACCGCGGTGATGGTGACGCTGTGGCAGCATCGCGGTGAATACCACCACGCCACGCTGACCGAGAACATCAGCCCCGGGCACCCAGCCGCCATGCAGTTCATCCAGCAGTTGTCGCATGCCGGGCTGTCGCATCTGCAGAGCCTGGGCGTGATCGATCAACTGCTGACCCGCGAGGCGCTGACGCTGGCGGTGAACGACGTGTTCTGGGCCACCGCCGTGCTGTTCGTACTGCTGATCCCGGTGCTGTGGTTTGCCCGACCACCGTTCGGCAGTGCCGGGGCAGTCGGCCACTAGCAGCCTGTCGGGCTTTGGCCGGCCGGGCTGCTAGCAGCCTGTCGATTGCTGCAGCCCGCACTGCAGCATGCGCACCCGGCGATGACTGGTGCATCGCAATATCTTCTGCTAGTTTGTCGCGCATGGCACAAACCAAGCGAACCATCAAGAAGTACCCGAACCGGCGTCTGTACGACACGGAAATTTCCAGCTACATCACGCTGGAGGAGGTTCGCCAGCTAGTGCTGGACAACGAGGACTTCGAGGTCCGCGACGCCAAGAGCGGCGAGGATCTGACCCGTTCGGTATTGCTGCAGATCATTTCCGAGCACGAGGACAAGGGGCAGCCGATGCTGTCGCCGCAGTTGCTCAGCCAGATCATCCGCTTCTACGGCAACTCGCTGCAGGGCTTCATGGGGCCTTACCTGGAACGCAGCCTGCAGGTGTTCCTGGATCAGCAGACCCAGTTCCGCAGCCAGCTCAACAGCCTGATGGGACAGACCCCGTGGACCATGCTCAATGACCTGACCGAGCGCAACATGGATGCCTGGAAGACCTTGCAGAGCGGCCTGCTCGACACCGCCGCCAAGGTGGTCCCGACCGCCGGCACCGGCAGCCGCAGCAGCAAGAAACACGGCTGATTCGAGCCCGGCAAGGCGCACTTGCGGAACAGTGGACGGACTCCCACCACGGATCGCAACATGGCGCAGCAAACCATCACCCTGATTGGCGGCGGACTGGTCGGCGCACTGCTGGCCCGGCAGCTGGCGCAACGCGGTTTTGCGGTCGATGTCTGCGAGAAGCGCGCCGACCCGCGGCGGGGCGGTGTCCAGGGGGGCCGTTCGATCAATCTGGCGCTGGCCGAACGCGGCCTGCAGGCGTTGCGCGTTGCCGGGCTGGCCGAATTGGTGCTGCAGCGTGCCGTGATGATGCGCGGACGCATGGTGCACGAGCACAACGGCAATACCAGCCTGCAGCGCTACGGCATCGACGACAGCGAAGTGATCTGGTCGGTTTCGCGCGCCGCGCTGAACACGCTGCTGCTGGATGCCGCCGAAGCTGCCGGCGTGACATTTCACTTCGGGCAATCGCTGGTCGAGGCGGACTTCGACCGGCAGCGCATCCATCTGGCTGACGCGAACGGCGTCAAGCGCAGTGCCGCGTTCGACATCCTGATCGGCGCGGATGGCGCTGGCTCGGCGGTGCGCGCGGCGATGCATGCCCACAGTCCGCTGGGCGAACGCATCGAACCGCTGGGGCATGGCTACAAGGAACTGGAAATCCCGCCGGCCAGCGAACTGCCTGCCGCCGTGTTGCAGTTCAGCGGGGGGCACGAGCAGTTCGCGCTGGAGCCGCATGCCCTGCACCTCTGGCCGCGCGGCGGCTTCATGTGCATCGCACTGCCGAACACCGAGGGCAGCTTCACCGTCACCCTGTTCCTGCCGAACCGACCGCTGCCGGCCCAGAGTGCCGCCCCGAGCTTCGCCGGCATCCCCGATGCGGCGGCCGCGACGGCCTTCTTCAGCGAGCAGTTTCCGGACCTGCTGCCGTTGATCCCGCGCTTCGCCGAGGACTACGACAGCCATCCGGTCGGCAGCCTGTCCACGTTGTATCTGGATCGCTGGCATCTGGACGGCCGCGCGCTGCTGCTCGGCGATGCCGCCCACGCGATCGTGCCGTTCCATGGCCAGGGCATGAACTGCGGGTTCGAGGACACCGTGGTGCTGACCGACCTGCTGGCCGCCGCGCCCAACGACAGCGCCGACGCGTTCGCCGAGTTCCAGAGCGTCCGCCAGCCCAACGCCGACGCGATCGCCGCGATGGCGCTGGAAAACTACGTCGAGATGCGCGACTCGGTGGCCGACCCGCATTATCTGGCCAGGCGCGAACTGGGCGCCCTGCTCGCAGCGCGTGCGCCCACGCACTTCATGGCGCGTTACCGCATGGTCTCGTTCACCCACCTGCCCTATGCCTACGCACTGGAACGCGGCCGTGCACAGGACGCGCTGCTGGAACGATTGCTGGGCGGCTCGATCCGCGTCGCGGATGTCGACGTCGACGCCGCCGTGACCATGCTGAAGGCCACCCTGCCGCCGCTGCCGGCACTGCGTGGATAACGACCTGCGCGCAATGTTCCAGGCCACCGACTATCGGGTGCGCCTGCCCCGCGGCGGCTGGGCCACGATCCGCATCGGCGAACCGCTGCCGGCAGCGTTGCGGGTGCTGGCCGGCACGCAGCCTTGGGGCTTCGTCACCGCCTGGAATCCGCGCGCGCAGGCATGCAGCCGGCAACGCAACCGCCACGCGCAGCGGCAGTTGCTTGCGGCGTTGCGGGCGTCGCCAGGTTGCGTCGCGATCCGCCCCGCACTGGGCGTGGGCGATCGCTGGCGCGAACCGAGCCTGTTCTTGATCGGCCTCGACACTGCCGCACTGGACGTGCTGGCCGCGCGCCACGGGCAACTGGCCTACGTCCACGGCGAAGCCGGCGGCCCGGCACGCCTGCGCTGGCTGCAGGGCAGTTCGCAACCCTGATTTGCTGTGATTTGCTGTAGGAGCGCACCCTGTGCGCGAAAGCTCTTCGTGGAAATACAATAAGAGCTTTCGCGCACAGGGTGCGCTCCTACGCAAGTGCCAGGAACCATTCGAGGTTCGCTGTGGTTTCCGGCAAGCGGCAGCACGCCGCATGGACAAGCGGCATCGGCATTGCGGACAATCGCTGCAATGACCGCCGTCCCGATCGCCGCACCGCTGCTCGAAGCGCGAGCCCTGAGCTTCCTCCGCCAGGACGAGCCGGTATTCGCCCCATTGGATTTCCGGTTGCATGCCGGCGAACTGGCGCTCGTGGAAGGCGACAACGGCAGCGGCAAAACCACCCTGATGCGCATCCTCGCCGGTCTGCTGCACGTCAGCGCTGGCGAGCTGCGCTGGCGCGGCGAGCCACTGCGGCGCGATCGCTGCACCGGCGAGATCCTGTTTCTGGGCCACCAGCTCGGTCTCAAGGGCGATTTCAGTCCGCGTGAAAACCTGCGCATCGCCGCCGGCATGAACGGCCGTCGCGATGGCTTGTCGATCGCCGCGGTGCTCGCCGACATCGGCCTGCGTGGCTACGAGGACGAGCCGGTACGCCGGCTTTCCGCCGGCCAGCGCAAACGCGCCGCGCTGGCCCGGCTGCTGTTGCTGCCAGCCACGCTGTGGCTGCTCGACGAGCCGTATGCCAACCTCGACCGCACCGGCATCGCATTGGTCAACTGGCTGCTGGAGGCGCATGTCGCACGCGGTGGCGCGGCCCTGGTGACTAGCCACGGTGCCGTGAGCTTTCATGGCGGCGAACCCCAGCGGATCCGCATGCATGACTGAGGTTCGCGCCACGATGACGTCCACCGGTGCCCCGCGAGCGGCCATCTCCTGCACCGCTGTCACCGCCGGGAAACAACGGGGTGCCAACGCATGAACCGTGCCGGCACTGCCACTGCCTGCGCCGCGATGCTGCGACGCGACCTCACGCTGGCCTGGCGCCGGCGTGGCGACATCACGATGCCGGTGCTTTACGCGCTGATCGTGACGATGCTGTTCCCGTTCGCGCTGGGGCCGGAGGACACCCTGCTGCAGCGGATCGCCGGCGGCGTGGTGCTGGTGACCGTGCTGCTGGCGATGCTGCTGGCGCTCGATGCGATGTTCAGCAGCGATATCGAGGATGGCTCGCTGGAACAACTGGTCATCGCGCCGCAGCCGCTGGCGCTGATGCTGGGCATGAAGATCCTCGCCCACTGGATCACCACCGCGTTGCCGCTGATCGTGATCGCGCCGCTGCTGGCCGGCATGCTGCACCTGCCCACGGCCGTGATGCCGGTGCTGCTGCTGGCCCTGCTGCTGGCGACACCGTTGCTGAGCCTGCTCGGCGCGGTGCTGGTGGCGCTGACGGCAGGCACCCGTCGCTCTGGTATGCTGCTGGCCTTGATGTTGCTGCCGCTGTGCGTGCCGGCAGTGATCTTTGCCGCGGGCGCCGTGGCGGCCGCCCAGCAAGGGCTGCCCTGGGCCGCACCGCTTGCCTGGCTCGGTTCCGCGCTGGTACTTGCGATCGTGCTGGCGCCGCTGGCCTGTGCAGCCGCCCTCCGTATTGCCCTGGACGCTTGAGTCGAATCATGTCTAACTGGATCCCGCTCTGGGTACACAAACTCGGTTCGCCACCGACCTTCTACCGCTTCGCCGGCATCGTGATGCCGTGGATGATGGCGCTGGCGTTGTTGGTCGGCGCGCTCGGCCTGTACGGCGGACTGGTACTGGCACCCGCCGACTACCAGCAAGGCGATGCCTACCGGATCATCTTCATTCATGTGCCCAGCGCGTGGATGAGCATGTTCGTCTATGCCGTGATGGGCATGTCCTCGGTCATCGCGCTGGTGTGGCGGATCAAGCTGGCCGAAGTGGTGGCGATGGAATCGGCACCGATCGGCGCCGCATTCACCTTCATCACGCTGGTCACCGGCTCGCTGTGGGGCAAGCCGATGTGGGGCACCTGGTGGACCTGGGACGCCCGACTCACCTCCGAGCTGGTCCTGCTGTTCCTGTATCTGGGCGTGATCGGCCTGTACCACGCCTTCGAGGATCGCCGCCAGGGCGCGCGCGCCGCGGCATTCCTGGCGATCATCGGCATCATCAACGTGCCGATCGTGCATTTCTCGGTGAACTGGTGGAACACCCTGCACCAGGGCAGCACGGTCAAGCTGTTCGGCCCCTCGAAGATCGCCTGGGACATGCTCTGGCCGCTGCTGACCATGACCCTGGCGACCAAGTTCTATTACCTCGCCAGCCTGTTCCGCCGCGTGCGCACCGACCTGCTGGCACTGGAAGGCGGCAAGGACTGGGTGCGCGAGATCGCTCGCAGCGAGGGCGACCAATGAACATGCACGCGCTGCAGGTTTTCTTCGCCATGGGTGGCTACGCTGCCTACGTGTGGCCGGCCTATGCGCTGTTTTTCATCGTGCTGATCGCCGACACTCTCGCCCCGGTACTGCGCCGTCGGCGCGTGCTGCGTGAACTTCGCGTGCGTCTGGCGCGTCAAAGTGCACGACAAGGTCGTTCCCCTCACCCAACCTCCCCATGACGGGGAAGGCTCGCCGCAATGCCCATGAATCCCACCCGTAAACGCCGGCTCGTCATCGTGGTCCTGGTCGTCGCCGCGGCATCGCTGGCGATCGGCCTCGGCGTCTATGCCCTGCAGCAGAACATGAATTACCTGTTCACCCCGAGCCAGGTGCAGTCGGGGCAGGCAAGCCGCTACCGGACATTCCGGCTCGGCGGCATGGTCAAGGCCGGCTCGATCCAGCGCAGCGACAAGTCGCTCAAGGTCACCTTCACCGTGATTGACGCCGGTGGTGCGATGCCGGTCGAATACACCGGCATCCTGCCCGACCTGTTCCGCGACAACCAGTCGGTGATCGCCACCGGGCACATGGACAAGGCACGCTTCGTCGCCACCGAGGTGTTGGCCAAGCACGATGCAACCTACATGCCGAAAGAGCTGAAAGACGCCATGGCCAAGGCGCACGCCCAAAAGAAGATCGAAGAAGCGGGGAACGGGGGACAGGGAATGGGAAGCCACTGAGACCGCCATGACCGTTCGCCTTTCGCCCATCCGGAGCCCAACCATGCTTGTCGCATCCCACCCAGCCGTTTCCCGCCCCCCGTTCCCCGTTCCCTGCGGTATCCGGCCATGACTCCGGAACTCGGCCAACTCGCACTGATCCTCGCCCTGCTGCTGGCCCTGGCACAGGGCGTGCTGCCGCTGATCGGCGCCTGGCGTGGCAACCGCGCCCTGATGGCAACCGCCCGCCCTGCCGCCGCCGGTCAGGCGGTGTTCGTGGCGATCGCCTTCGGCATCCTGGTGTGGGCATTCCTGCATTTCGATTTCTCGGTGAAATATGTCGCCGACAACTCGAACCTGGAGCTGCCCTGGTATTACCGCATCGCCGCCGTGTGGGGTGCGCATGAAGGCTCTCTGCTGCTGTGGATCCTGATCCTGAATGCATGGACGGTCGCATTGGCCGCGTTCAGCCAGAAGCTGCCCGAGGTATTCGCGGCCCGTGTGCTGGCCGTGATGGGACTGGTCGCGGTGGGTTTTCTCGCCTTCACCCTGTTCACCTCGGACCCGTTCGGACGGCTGTTGCCGATGCCCGGCGATGGCGCGGACCTGAACCCGGTACTGCAGGACCCGGGCATGACGTTCCATCCACCGGTGCTGTACATGGGTTACGTCGGCTTCTCGGTGGCGTTCGCGTTCTCGATCGCCGGGCTGCTCGGCGGCGAGATGGAACAGGCATGGGTGCGCTGGGCCCGGCCATGGACGAATGCGGCCTGGGGCTTCCTCACCGCCGGCATCGTCGCCGGCAGCTGGTGGGCGTATGCCGAGCTGGGCTGGGGAGGCTGGTGGTTCTGGGATCCGGTCGAAAACGCCAGCTTCATGCCGTGGCTGGTCGGCCTGGCATTGATCCATGCGCAGGCAGTCACCGAGAAGCGCGGCAGCCTGCGCGCATGGACGATCCTGCTGTCGATCTTTGCGTTCTCGCTGAGTCTGCTGGGGACCTTCCTGGTGCGTTCGGGCGTGCTCACCTCGGTCCACGCGTTCGCCTCCGACCCGCGTCGCGGCGTCTTCATCCTGGCGTTCCTGACCATCGTGGTCGGCGGCTCGCTGCTGTTGTATGCCCTGCGCGCACCGAAGGTGGCCGGCGGCAAGCCGTTCAACGTGGTGTCGCGCGAGACCGTGCTGCTGATCGGCAACCTGTTGTTCGCGGTGGCATCGGCGATGGTATTGCTGGGCACGCTGTTCCCGCTGATCGGCGACGCGCTGAACCTGGGCAAGATCTCGGTCGGCCCGCCGTATTTCGGTTTCCTGTTTCCGCTGCTGATGCTGCCGGTGGTGGTGCTGATGCCGTTCGGTCCGTTCCTGCGCTGGGGCAAGGGCGAGGCCGCAGCGCTGAAAGGCCTGCTCCTGCGCATCACCATCGCGGCGGTGGCGTGCGCGATCATCGCGGCGTTCCTTGTCGATGGCCAGCTCAAGGCCATCGTCGGCGTGGCCGCAGGGGTGTGGATCGCCGCCGGCACCCTGCTGTTTGCCTACAAGCGCTGGCGCGAGGCACCGCGCGGTCGCCGTTATCCGGCCGAACTGGCCGGGATGCTGCTGGCGCATCTGGGCATGGCGGTGTTCGTAATGGGCGTACTGCTCAGTGAAACCCTCAGCGTGACCAGCGACGTACGGATGGCACCCGGCCAGACCCAGCACATCGGTGGCTATGACTTCCGCTTCGATGGCGCGCATCGCACCACCGGACCGAACTGGACTGCCGACCAGGGCATCGTCGTGGTCACCCGCAACGGTAACAAGGTAGGCACGATGCTGCCGCAAAAGCGAACCTACCTGCGTGGCCAGGTGCAGACCGAGTCGGCCATCGATGCCGGCTTCAGCCGCGATCTGTATGTCGCGTTGGGTGAACCGATGGATGCCGGCAACATCCAGGGCGCGTGGTCGCTACGCCTGTACTACAAGCCGTTCATACGCTGGATCTGGGGCGGTGGCCTGCTGATGATGCTGGGCGGCTTCATCGCCGCCGCCGACAAGCGCTTCCGCATCAAGCGGGGCGTCGAAACCGTACGAATCGACGGATTGCTGGCACAGGAAACCCGCGCATGAGCCGATTGCTGCCCCTGTTTGGATTCATGTTGCTGGTGGGGTTGTTCGGCTTCGGCATCTGGTGGAATACCCAGCATGACCCGAACGAGGTGCCCTCGCCGCTGATCAACAAGCCCGCACCGGCGTTCGTCCTGCCCAGGCTGGACGACCCCACGCAGACCGTGAGCAAGGCCAGCCTGCTCGGCAAGCCTTACCTGCTCAACGTATTCGCCAGCTGGTGCTTTGCCTGCGGCGAGGAGCACCCGACACTGATGGCCGAAGGCTCGCAGCTGGGCGTGATGCTGCTCGGCTACGACTACAAGGATGCGCCGGACGACGCGAAGAACTGGCTGCGCGAACACGGCAACCCCTACCGCATGGTGGTCGCCGACCGTCCCGGTCGCACCGCGATCGACTTCGGCGTGTATGGCGCACCGGAGAGCTTCCTGATCGACGCCAAAGGCGTGATCCGCTACAAGCACATCGGTCCGATCACCCCTGAGGTGATCGCCAAAGAGCTGAAGCCGGCGATCGCCGCACTGCAGAAGGAGTCCCGGTGATGCTTTTCGGTACGCGCGATTGTAGGAGCGCGCTCGCGCGCGATGCTCTTGCTCTTCCA
>SCRF01000114.1 GCA_004322005.1 Rhodanobacter sp.
TGTTTTTTTGATCAAAAGCAAGCTGCGCGCGGCCTCAGGCCGCGCGCAGCATTTTCACACGATCGGTTGCGATGCGGGCAATCCGATCGCTTACATCTTGTATTCGGTCTTCCAGTACGTCTCGATCTGCTGCACCAGGCTCGGCGGCAGCGGCACGTAGTCCAGCGAACGGGCCTGCTCCTGGCCATGCTCGTAGGCCCACTTGAAGAAGTCGAAAGCCACCTTCGCATTGGCGAGGTTCTTCGGCTGCTTGTACATGATTACCCACGAGGTGGCGGTGATCGGCCAGGCGTTGGCGCCAGGGGCGTTGGTCATGACCAGGTTGAAGTTCTTGGAGTGCTTCCAATCGGCCGTGTCGGCCGCAGCCTGGAAGTTGGCGATGGTCGGCTTGACGATGTTGCCGGCGGCGTTTTTCATCACCGCATAGCCGATATGGTTCTGCAGCGCGAAGGCGTATTCGACGTAGCCGAGCGAATTCTTGATCTGCTTGATGTAGGCGGACACACCTTCGTTGCCCTTGCCGCCGATGCCGACCGGCCACTGCACCGCGGTGCCTTCACCGACCTTGGTCTTCCACTGCGGGCTGACCTTGGACAGGTAGTCGCTGAAGTTGAAGGTGGTGCCCGAACCATCCGAACGGTGCACGACGGTGATCGCGGCGGCCGGCAGCTTGAGTGTCGGATTCAGCTTGGCGATGGCAGGATCATTCCACTTGGTGATCTTGCCCAGGTAGATGTTGGCGAGCGTGGCACCGTCGAGCACCATCTTGCCCGGTGCGACGCCCTCGACGTTGAACGCCGGCACGATGCCGCCGATCACGTCGGGAAACTGGCCCAGCCCAAACTTGCTGAGGGTAGCCTCGTCCAGCGGCATGTCGGAGGCGCCGAAATCGACCGTGCCGGCCTTGATCTGCGCAATGCCGCCACCGGAGCCGATCGACTGGTAGTTGATGTGATTGCCGGTCTTTTCGGCGTAGGCCGCCGACCATTTGGACACGACCGGGTAGACGAAGCTGGAACCGGCGCCGGTGATATCGGTGGCCTGCGCGCCCACGGCGAACGTGGATGCTACGGCAATCGCGGCAACGGCGGCGAATCGAATCGGGGATTTGCAAGAGATCAACACGGTTGCTCCTTGGGTGAACGTCGGATGGACCGGGCCATTACATGCTTTGCGTGTTGCAATGAGATGAGATGAATGTTGCAGGAAGATGACAGCCGCAGGGGAAATGGTCACTGGCATTGCGCGAGACCGGTATCCATATGATGAATGCCGCAGCGGATCTCATTCGACATGCAGACCGCCGTGCTCGCGCTCGAAAAGCTCGAGCTGACGCCAGCGGTTGACCACGCTGCAGAACAGGTCGGCCGTACGCTCGGCGTCATACACGGCCGAATGTGCCTCGCGGCTGTCAAACGGATGGCCGGCCGCGAGAACAGCCTTGCTCAAGACAGTCTGGCCGTAGGCGAGGCCACCCAGGCTGACGGTGTCGAAGCAACTGAAGGGATGGAACGGATTGCGCTTGTGACCGCAACGGCGCACCGCCATGTTGAGAAAACCCAAATCGAAGGCGGCATTGTGCCCGACCAGGATTGCCCGCTGGCAGCCGGCTTCGCGCACCGCCTTGCGTACGGTGTGAAAGATGTGATCCAGCGCCTGTCGTTCGACCAGTGCGCCGCGCAGCGGGTTGCCGGGGTCGATGCCGGTGATTTCCAGCGAGCGGGGATCCAGGTTGGCGCCAGGGAAAGGCTCCACATGCGTGGAAACCGTGGGCTGCAGGTACAGGTAACCGGCAGCATCCATGCCCAATGGAATCGCTGCGATTTCCAGCAAGGCATCGTGCTCGGCGTCGAATCCGCCAGTTTCGACATCGACCACTACCGGCAGAAAGCCGCGAAACCGATCGGCCATGCGGACCGGCAAACATCGGGAAAGATCAGGCATCGGCCAAGCATAACACTGCCTTGCGGGCGGCCATCGATCGATGTCTGGATAACCGGGTTCTGCCATCCACCGGCAGGCGGTCGTCCGGTCCCGCTGGTGGTGTATCGGGTGATCAGCGGGTTCGTGCTGCCCGCCAGTTGGTGGTGGGAACTGCATTCGTCGCGCAGCGGCAACTGGCTGTAACTTCACTGTCATTTTTCTTTTATGTGAATGTCATGCGCACCACACAAACTTAATAAGTGCGGCGCAACCTTGCTTCCCTGCAATCAGCAAATGCCTGTGGGTGCAGCGCTGTAACACGACATTTCAGTCCCCGATGCGGAGCATTCAATCATGCGCAACAAACTCGTCGCCGCAGCTATCGCTGCCGTGCTCGGTACCCTCAGTCACGGCGCCCAGGCCGACACCCTCAAGGACATTTTCACGCAAGGCCATGTGGACGGCGAGCTGCGCGCCTACAACTTCAACCGCATGTACGACACCAGCACCGTCAAGGACGCCAGTGCGTTTTCCGGTGCTGCCCTGTTCAATGCGCAGACCGCCACGTTCGGCGGTGGCTTCAGTTTCGCCGGATCGCTGGTGACCGCCAATTCGTTCGGCAGCCAGTCGCACGACCCGGCGGCGATCGACACCACGCTGATGGGCCCGAATGACTCGGTCAGTGCGCTCAGCCAAGCCTACGTGCAGTACAAAAGCAGTCTGCTGCTGGTTCGCGCCGGCTACCAGTACCTGAATACGCCGTGGATGGGCAGCAGCGACTCGCGCGTGTTGCCGGCGTCCTACAATGCCATGCTGGTCGGCGTTACGCCGGTCAAAGGCTGGGATATTTTCGGCCTGCGCAGCTTTGGCTGGAAGAGCCGCACCTCCAGTGGTTACACCTCCGACAACCTCTACTATCCGCCTACCTATAGTGGCGACTCGATGTTCGGCGGCCTGGGTGGCCTGCCGGTCACGGCACGCCAGTCCAACGGCGCCTGGGCGCTGGGGACCACCTATGCCAAGGGCGGCCTGAAGGGGCAGGCGTGGTACTACAACTTCCTGCAGTTTGCGCGGATGGGTTACGTCGATGGCAGCTACACCTTCAAGACCGGCACCGGCTTCGACCCGTTTGTCGCTGCGCAATACGTGACCGAAAGCGGTAGCGGTGCGGACAATCGCCTGGTGCAGAACAATGCGGCCCTGTTTGGTGTCACAGGCGGCAACGTGAAGAGCCGCGCCTGGGGCGTCGATGCTGGTGTCGCGATTCCGAACGGCCGCGTTGACGTGTCCTACAACAAGATTTCGCAGGAGTCCGGCGCGGTCGGCGGCGGCGCGATCATCTCGCCATACACCGCCGCTTACGCTACCGATCCGCTGTATACCACCTCCATGATTCGCGGTCTGGTGGAGCAAGGTCCGGGACACGCCTGGAAGGCCAAGGCGGCCTACAACCTGTTCGACAACAAGCTGCAACTCGTTGCTGCCTATGCAAAATATACGACCGAGCTGCGCGGCAACAGCCATGATGTCTATTTTGATGTCATCTACAACCTGGATGGGTACCTGAAGGGGCTGTCGCTGCGCAATCGCTGGGAGCGCTCGACTGGTGGCACGGGCCTGAATCCGGGTAACCAGTC
>SCRF01000115.1 GCA_004322005.1 Rhodanobacter sp.
GGCGATGCTCTTGTTTTGATGTTTGGGAGACTCAGAACAAGAGCATCGCCCGCGAGCGGGCTCCTACACGCGCATCGGGGTTGTTCGAGGTGTCCCGGGACGGATATCAGCGCACGCGACGCACGTGCACGTCGTCGTTGCAGCCGTGCACGTACATTAGCCAGTTGCCCATGATCGATGGCTTGACCTTGACGGCCGGGTGATCGGAGGTCATGCAGGCGGGGGTCTCCGCGCCGACCTGCTTCCATACCTGGCCGTTGTCCAGGGTCATCACGTTGTTGCCTTGCCAGCCATCGAAGTGGCCGACCAGATGCGTCTCGATCTTGTGGCGCTTCTGCCCCGCATAGAACACCGGCTTGCCGCTGGAGTCGACCACCCGCGTGACGACCTTGTCGTGCCCGTGGGTTTGCAACCAGCGATCCAGATTCGCCAACTCCTGCGGCGACAGTTTGTCCAGGCCGGCAGCCTTGAATTCGCTGCTGCTCATGCGTTGCTGCAACCCGGCCGCCTGCTGGGCCTGCGCGGACACACCGACCAGCGGCAAGGCAAGCAGCAACGGCAGGATCAGGTAACGGGAGCGGAACGTCATGGGCGAATCCTCTTCAATGCAGCGCGGCGATGATGGGCAATTCTGCGCGACAAGTCCCCTCCAAGCCAAGCGCCGGGCCTGCGCCGGCCGCTGCATGCGCACGGGCTGCGGCTAAGATGGTCTTCCCCAAGGACACCCGGACCATGGCTCAAGCCGCCAAACCCGCCAATCTGGCCCAGTGGCGCGATCGCGCCGGTGCGCTGCCGCCGCTGCTGGACGAAGCGCTGCAGGCGTGTGCTGCGCAGCCGGCGCCACCGCAATTGCCCGAAGCGCAGTGCTGCGATGTGCTGGATCTGCTGGGGATGCTCGGCTGCGATGCGCAGACCCAGGCGGCGGCGTTGTGGTTCGAGCTGGCGCGGGTCGATCCGGCGCTGTGGGCGGCGCGGGGACCGAAGCTGCCGCCGGAACTGCAGCGCCTGGTCGCCGGCCAGCAGGCGGCCGAGCAGGTGTGGGCGCTGCATGCCCAGCATGCACCGCCCGAGGGTGCTGCCGAGGGCCTGCGCCGTCTGCTGCTGGCGATCGTGCGCGACCTGCGCGTGGTATTCGTGCTGCTGGCGCGGCAGCTGGCGCGGATGCGCGCGGCCGCCGCCTGGCCGGAGTCGCAGCGCGCCGCGCTGGCGCGACTGACCCGCGACATCCACGTGCCGCTGGCGAACCGGCTGGGCATCTGGCAATTGAAATGGGAGATGGAGGACCTGGCCTTCCGCTTCCTGCAGCCGGAAGTCTACCAGCGCATCGCCAAGCTGCTCGACGAACGCCGCGCCGACCGCGAGGAATTCATCCGCGACTCGCTGGCCGAACTGCAGCAGGTGCTGGATGCCGCCGGCATCCGCGCCGAGCTCGCCGGGCGGCCGAAGCACATCTATTCGATCTGGAAGAAGATGCAGCGCAAGGCGCTGGATTTCTCCGATCTGTACGACATCCGCGCGGTGCGCGTGCTGGTCGACAACGTCACCGACTGCTACGCCACGCTGGGCGTGGTGCACGCGCGCTGGCCGCATCTGCCGGGCGAGTTCGACGACTACATCGCCCGCCCCAAGGCCAACGGGTATCGCTCGCTGCATACCGCGGTGATCGGGCCGGCCGGCAAGACGCTGGAAGTGCAGATCCGCACCCACGAGATGCATTACGCGAACGAACTGGGCGTGGCCGCGCACTGGCGCTACAAGGAAGGCGGCAGCGGCGATGCCGAATTCGAGGCGAAGATCGCCTGGATGCGCAAACTGCTGGAGCCGCGCGGCGCGGACGACAGCGGCTTGGCTGCCGACCTGCAGGCCGAGCTGCTGGAAGACCGCGTCTACCTGCTGACGCCCAAGGGCGAAGTGTTCGATCTGGCGCGCGGCGCGACGGTGCTGGATTTTGCCTATCTGGTGCACACCGAGGTCGGTCACCGCTGCCGCGGGGCGAAGGTCAACGGCCGCATCGTGCCGCTGACGTTCCAGCCGCAGAGCGGCGATCGGGTGGAGATCCTCACCGCCAAGGTGGGCGAGCCCAGCCGCGACTGGCTGTCGCCGCATCACGGGTATCTGAATACGGCGCGGGCGAAGGACAAGGTGCGCGCATGGTTCCGCCGGATCGCCCACGACGCCAATCTCGCGGTCGGCCGCAGCATGCTGGAACGCGAGCTGAAACGACTGGCGCTGCCGACGGTGGACGTGGCCAGGCTGCCGGCGCACTTCCATCTGCAGACGCACGACGAGCTGCTGATCGCGCTGGCGCTGGGCGAGATCAGCCCCGGCCAGGTCGCGCGTGTCCTGCAGGAGGCCGCGCAGCCGCCGGCTGCACCGGAGGCGGCGCCGGCGGCGACCGCGCGGCCCGCGAAACTCGACCACGGCGCGCTCAGCATCGAGGGTATCGGCAACCTGCTGACCACGCTGGCGCGCTGCTGCCAGCCGCTGCCGGGCGATCCGGTGCGCGGCTTCATCACCAAGGGGCGCGGCGTATCGGTGCACCGCGCCGACTGCGGCAGCCTGGCGCGGCTGGCCCGGCGCGATCCGGATCGGGTGATCGAGGTGAGCTGGGGCAGTGCCGCCAGCCAGCCGTACGAGGTCGACATCGAACTGCGCGGTTACGACCGCAAGGGCCTGCAGAAGGACGTCACCAGCGTCATCAGCAACCTCGGCACCCACATCATCGCCTCCTCCAGCCGCATGTTCGCCCACACCGGCGAGGTGGAAATGCGCTTCACCCTGCGCGTGCGCGACTTCGAGCAACTGTCGACCCTGCTCGGCAAACTGCTGGCGCTGCCCAACGTGATCGATGCGCGGCGGGTCGGGGTCGGGTGAGCGGCGGCCGGCGTTCGCCGGCAAGCTGAACGCCGATTTCCGTGATGCGAAGTGCGTCCTGCCCCGATGTTAAGCTGCATCGGTTGCCTCCACTGCCTTGAGAACATGAGCGGACATCGAGACCCTTACGAAGCCGATTCACGTGGCCGCACCGAGCCGACGCTGGGTGACATCGGGCAGCTCGATACGCCGTCCGCACCGCCCGGCGACGGCTTGCCGCAGATCATGGTCGAGCCGCGCCCCCGGCGCGCCGGGGTGGTCGTTGCCAAACCGCGCGGTGGCAGGCGCGGCTGGTTGCTGCTGCTGATACTGGTGCTGTTCGGGGCCGTCGTCACGGCCTGGGTCAACCAGAACCGCTTGCGCAGCCTGCTGCCGCGCACCGAGTTCAACGACGTGCTGGGGCGAGCCCGACAGGCACTGCAATCCGGCCATCTGGACGGCCACGACGGCACCAGTGCGCGCGAGCTGTTCCAGGAGGCGGTGGCACTGGAGCCGGACAACGATCGTGCCCGCGACGGCCTGCACCAGGTGGGTCTGGCCGAGTTGGCGCAGGGCGATGCCGCGCTGCAGGCGGGGCACGTGGAACAGGCCGCCCGGCTGGCGGCGGTCGCCCGCGAACTGCTCGGCGGCGGCAGCGACATCGATCGGCTGGATCACGCGATCAGCAGCGCCCGCGTGACCCAGGCGCAAACCGTGGTCCTGATCGAGCAGGCGCAGCAGGCGCTGGCGGCCGGCAAGCTCGATGGTGCGCAGGGTGCGGGCGCGCTGTACCAGCGGGTGCTGCAGGCCGACCCCGGCAATGCGGTGGCGGCACACGGCCTCGACCAGGTGGGCGACGCGCTGGCCGCGCAGGCGCGCAAGGCATTCGACGCCAACGACGCGGCCACGGCAGATGCCAGTATCGAACAGCTGGCCGCACTGCAGCCGAACAACGGCGCACTGCCCGCGTTGCGCGCCTTGCAGGCGCAGCATCGCAAACAGGACAGCAGCGCGCTGGATGCCGCACTCAAGCAGGGCATGGACGCGCTGCGCGCCGGCCGCATCAGCGGTCCCGGCGACGACACCGCGTTGGCGTACTTCAAGGCGGCGCTGGCGCTGGATCCGGGCAATGCGCAGGCCACGGCCGGGCTCGGCATGGTGGCGCAGGCGCTGACCGTGCAGGCGAATGCGGCGATGGATGCCGGCGACCGGGCCCAGGCCGGTCGTCTGCTCGATCAGGCCGCCACGCTGGCGCCGAAGTCGGCCGACCTTGCCGCCGCCCGGGCGCGTCTGGGCAGTGCCGCGCAGCAGGCACCGGGAACGTTGCCGTCGAACGACCTCACGCAGGCGGCGGCGCCCGAGCTGTCGCCGCAGCAGAAAGCGGCAGTGACGAAACTGCTGCAGCGTGCCCAGGCGGCGACCCGGCATGGCGACATCATGCTGCCGCCCGGCGACAGCGCCTACGACCTGTATCGCAGCGCGCTGGCGATCGACGGCAACAACGCCCAGGCGCTGAAGGGTTTGCAGGGGTTGCCGGTCGAGGTCCAGCAGCAGTTCAAGCGGGCTCTGGCCAAGGGCAATCTGGCGCAGGCCGGCGAAATGCTGGACGACCTGGCCGAGCTGTCGCCCGGCGATGCGGCGCAGCCGGCCCTTGCCGATCAACTGGCCTCGGCATGGCTCGATCAGGCCGAACAGCAACTGGCACGGGGCGACCGCATCGGCGCCGCCCAATCGCTGGAGCAGGCGCGCAAGCTGGCGCCGAATCATCCGCGTGTGCACGAGCTGAGCGCGCGGCTGCAGGGCGGCGCGTGAGCGCGGCATGACGATCCTGGTGTTCGGCGGCAGCAGCCAGATCGGCCACTTCCTGTTGCCACGATTGATCGCCGGTGGCGAAGAAGTGCTGGCGCTGAGCCGGCAACCGCGAGTGGCCACGCCCGGGTTGACCTGGTTGCAGGGCGCACTGCCCGATGCCGTGCCGGCGCCGCCGTCGTTGTCGGCCATCATCAGCTTCGGCCCGTTGCAGGCGCTGGCCGATTGGCTGGCGCGCACGGCGCGGGTCGGTGCGCCGCGGGTGATCGCCACCAGTTCCATGAGCGCCGAAACCAAGTGCGATTCCAGCGTGCCAGCCGAGCGGGCGATCGCCCGTCAGTTGCGCGATGGCGAGGCGGCGCTGGCGAAGGCATGCGCTGGTCACGGCTGTGCCTGGACGGTGTTGCGGCCGACCCTGATCTACGGCGCCGGGCTGGACCGCAGCCTCACCCCGATTGCCCGTCGTGCCATGCGCCTGCGGCTGTTTCCGCTGCCGGCGGGCAACGGCCTGCGCCAGCCGGTGCACGCCGACGACGTCGCGCAGGTAGTGCTGGCCGCGCTGGAATGCCCGGCGGCCGCGGGCCGGATCCTGCCGGTCGGCGGCGGCGAGCGCCTGCCGGCTGCCGAGATGTTCGCGCGGGTACGCCGCAGCCTGCCGCATTCCACCGTGCCGCTGCCGCTGCCGGCGTGGCTGTTGCAGCTCGGTCGCCATGCGTTGCCGCGATGGCGTGGCCCGTTGCACCGGCTGGACACCGATCTGATCGCCGACAACGGCGAAATGCAGTGCCTGCTCGGCATCAACCCGCGGCCGTTCCGGCCCGAACCCTCAATGTGGATGCCGCCACTGTAGGAGCGCGCTTGCGCGCGATGCTCTTCGCCAAGGTGGAATAAGAGCATCGCGCACAAGCGCGCTCCTACGGGCAAACCGTTACATTGCCCGCGAATTGCCACCCGAACGCCCGCTGCGTTCATCTGCGCGCCGGGTGGCAGGCTCTATCATCGGACTCCCTGCATTGCGGATTTCCCCACGTTGGCTTTCCTGACACGTACCCGTTCGTTCGCACGTATCTGCTGGCCCTGGCTGCGCATCCCGTTCTGGATCGGCATGGGTCTGCTGTTCGGGTTTCTGCTGCCGTACACGCTGGTACTCAACAAGCGCGTGCAGGATCGTTTCAGCGATCTGGTGTTTGCCGTACCCACCCGCGTCTATGCGCGGCCGCTGCCGCTTGCTGCGGGCAGGCCGATGACGCCGGCTGCGCTGGAGCTGGAGCTGACCTTCGCCGGCTACAGGCACGATGGCGAAGGTCGCATCCCCGGCAGCTGGATGAAGCACGGCATGCGCTACACGATTGCCTCGCGAGGCTACGCCGGTCCGGACGGTGGCGAACTGCCCAGGCGCATTCGCGTCACCCTGGGCAACGGCATCGTGCGGCAGGTACAGGATGCCGCCAGCGACAAGGCCATCGCACTGACCCACCTCGACCCGGCGCGCATCGCCACGCTCTACGGTGCCCGTCAGGAGGATCGCCGCGTGGTGGCGCTGGCCGATGTGCCGCCGCTGCTGCTGAGCGGGCTGCAGGCGGTCGAGGACCGCGACTTCAAGCACCACATCGGCATCGACTTCGTCGGCATCGCGCGCGCCGCGTTCGCCAACCTGCGCGCCGGCCACACGGTGCAGGGCGGTTCCACCCTGACCCAGCAGCTGGTGCGCGATCTGTTCCTCGACCGCGACCAGACCTACACGCGCAAATTCAATGAAGCCCTGATGTCGATCCTGCTGGAGGCGCACTACAGCAAGGGCCGCATCCTGGATGCCTACGTCAACGATGTGTTCCTCGGCCAGCAGGGCAACCAGGCGGTGCACGGTTTTGCGGCGGCCTCGGAGTTCTACTTCGGACGCCGGCTGCAGGATCTGCGGCCGCAGGAGATCGCCCTGCTGGTGGGCATGGTGAAGGGGCCGAGCTATTACGATCCGCGCCGCGCGCCCGCGCGGGCACTGGCGCGGCGCAACCTGGTGCTGCAGGAGTTCGCCGACACCGGTCTGCTCACTGCTGCGCAGACCAATGCGGCGCAGGCCGCGCCGCTGGACGTGATCAGCAACGGCCAGCTGCCGCACAACCGCTTCCCCGCCTTCATGCAGCTGGTGCGCCAGCAAATCACCGCCGATTTCGACGACCAGACCCTGCGCGCGGGCAACCTGTCGATCTTCACCACGCTCGATCCGGCCGCGCAGCTGTACGCCGAGCAGGCGATCAGCAGCACGCTGGCGGGACTCGGCAAGCGCGCAAACGGCGTGCAGGCCGCCGCGGTGGTCACCAACGCGCACACCGGCAGCGTGCTGGCGGTGGTCGGCAGCAAGCTGCCGGGCGACCAGGGCTTCAACCGCGCCCTCGACGCTCGCCGTCCGATCGGTTCCACCATCAAGCCGTTCGTCTACCTGGTGGCGCTGACCCAGCCCGCGCAGTGGAACCTGGCCAGCCTGCTCGATGACGGTCCGGTCAGCCTGCGCCAGCCCGACGGCAGCCTGTGGACGCCGCACAACGACGACAACCAGAGCCACGGCCAGTTGCCGATGGTCGACGCCCTGGCGCATTCGTGGAACCTCGCCACCATCCATCTGGGACTGGCGATCGGGCTGCCGCGGGTCCGGTCGTTTCTACAGTCGTTCGGCCTCACCGACGTCAGTCCCAGCCCGTCGCTGCTGATCGGTGCGCTCGACCTGGCGCCGCTGCAGGTGGCCCGTCTGTACGAATATCTTGCCTCCGATGGACACGCGTTGCCGCTGGTGGCGGTCAGCGGTGTGGTCGACGGCAGCGGTCGCACGATCAAGCGTTACGAGGTGCAGGGCGGCAATGGCGAATATCAGCAGGCGGTGCGCCAGATCACCTGGGCGATGCAGCAGGTGGCGCTGTACGGCACCGCGCATTCGATCGGCGAATCGGGGCTGGCGTGGCTGCACGCGGCCGGCAAGACCGGTACCAGCAACGGCATGCGCGACAGCTGGTTTGCCGGTTTCACCGGCGAGCACCTGGCGGTGTTCTGGATGGGCCGCGACGACAACAAGCCGACCAGCCTGTTCGGCGCCAGCGGCGCCTTGCGCGCCTGGCGCGATCTGTTCGCCAAGCTGCCCACGCGGCCGCTCTCCACCACCCCGGGCGACGGGCTGGAGATGGCCTGGATCAACCCGGCCGACGGCAAGCGCACCTCGCCGCAGTGCCAGGGCGCCCGGCAATTTCCGGTCGTCGTCGGCAGCCTGCCGGCGGATACCGAGGGCTGTTTCTGGCAAGGCCTGCAGAGTCTGTTCGGCGGCGGCAGTTCGCCTGCCAGCGCCGCCAGTGCCGCGCCGTCCCCATCCGGCACACCGATCCCCGGGAACTGACCACCATGCTGCCCGCCTTGAAGCGTTTTCCCATCCCGGCATGGCCGTTCGCGTCGCTTTTGCTCGGCGCCTGCAGCGTGTTCGCACCGGTTCCGTCGCCGGTGGTCACCCGTCCGGCCCTGTCGAGCCATGACATGGTTGCGGCGATCCGTGCCGCCGGCGATCGCGAGCAATCCATCATCGACGTCACTCCATTGCGCGATCCGGGGGTGGCTGCACTGGGCGCCGCCGCACAGCACGACGAGCAAACCGGCCTTTACGCCGCGGCGGCGACCAAGCTCGATCAGGCGCTCAAGCTGAGCCCCGATTCGCCCGACCTGCTGCAGGATCGCGCCGAGGTGGCGGTGTGGCTGCGGGATTTCCCCACCGCCGACAAGCTGGCTCACCGGTCCTGGTCGCTCGGCCCGAAACTGGGACCGTTGTGCGCACGCAACTGGCAGACCGTGGTGGAAATACGCTTGCAAGCCGGCGACGAAAAAGCTGCCGCCACGGCACGCCAGTGGGTGCAACAGTGCCACAAGGCGGGCATTACGCGGTACTGAGCGCGGCTCGAACCGGCTTGCTGGCTGCCGGCGATGCCGGGCAGGGCGTGCACAACCGATCGTGGTGGGACATTAACCTGTGTGCAACGGCCATCGGTGAATTTCGGACGGCTTGAGAGCAAGCCGCCATTCCGGCGAATTCCCCGGAATGACGGTAAAGCCTCGACAGGCTGTAGGAGCCCGCTTGCGGGCGATGCTCTTGCTTCACGCGAAAGGCATCAGGCCGTAGGAGCCCGCTTGCGGGCGATGCTCTTGCTTCACGCGAAAGGCATCGCCCGCAAGCGGGCTCCTACAAAATGAGCTCACGGCCGGCCGAACGGGCTGACGTTGCGGCAGGCGGTCATTGCGCGGCAGCATGGTTCTCGCTGCCAGTATCGGCCGCATCCGACCACGCCCGCCTGATCCGATGCCCGGCGAACGCCAGCGGCGTGTCGATCCGGGTAGCGAGCAGCTCCAGCGCGCGTGCCGCCGGCCCGCGCACGGCGAGTCCATCGACGGACGATGGCAAAAACTTGAAGCGCATGCAACGGCATGTGTCCGCGACACGTGACATGCCTGCCGACGTACGCCATCTGCCGGGATCGGCCGACGCGGCCGGCAGGCGACGGCGGTTCCGTCATGGCTGCCGCTCGGCGATACTGGGGCGATGATCGATGACGACGAGGTGGCCTCGCTGCTCGGCGCGGACGGCCCGTTCGCCCGCGAGCTGCCGAACTTTGCGCCACGCGAGGCGCAGCAGCGCATGGCGCAGGCGGTGGCGCAGGCGATCGCCGGGCGCGAGACGCTGATCGCGGAGGCCGGCACCGGCACCGGCAAGACCTTCGCCTACCTGGTGCCGGCGCTGCTGTCGGGCGAGCGGGTGATCATCTCCACCGGCACCAAGGCGCTGCAGGACCAGCTGTACTTCCGCGACCTGCCGAAGGTGCGCTCGGTGCTGGGCGCGCGCCTGAAGACGGCGCTGCTGAAGGGGCGCGCCAACTACCTGTGCTTGTACCGGCTCGATCAGACCGTGCACGAAGGCCTCGCGTTCGACCGCGTGCAGGCCGCCCAGCTGGCCACGATCCGCGCGTGGTCGGCGCGCACGCGGCGCGGCGACCGGATGGAACTGGCCGAGGTGCCGGAGGAGTCTCCGCTGTGGCCGCGGGTCACCTCCACCCCGGAAAACTGCCTCGGCGTGGAGTGTCCGTTCTTCGACGATTGCCATGTGGTGAAGGCGCGGCGCGAGGCGCAGGAAGCGGACATTGTGGTGGTCAACCACCATCTGCTGTTTGCCGACCTCGCGCTGAAGCAGGAAGGCTTCGGCGAGATCCTGCCCGGTGCCGCCGCGTTCATCCTCGACGAGGCACACCAGATTCCCGAGCTGGCCGGGCAGTTTTTCTCGCAGAGCGTCAGCGCGCGCCAGCTCACCGAGCTGGCGCAGGATGCGCTGGCCGAATGCAACGGCATCACCGGCGCGATCGGCCTGCTGCTGGAGCCGGTGGAGGCGCTGCAGGATGCGCTGCGCCGCCTGCGCTTGGCGATGGACCCGCTGCCCGCGCGCGGCGCGTTCCAGCTGCTGGACGATCGTGCCGACGTGCGCACCTCGCTGCACGACCTGCGCGAACTGCTGGCCACCCTGGCCGAGCTGCTGGCCTCGCAGGCCGAGCGCTCGCGCGGCTTCGCCAACCTGCATGAGCGCGCCGAGCTGTTCGGCGGCCGGCTGGACCGCATCGAGGAGTCGCGTGGCGATCAGGACGTGCGCTGGTACGAAACCTTTCCGCGCGGCTTCGCGCTGTACGCCACGCCGCTGGATCTGGCGGTGCCGATGCGCGGCCTGCGTGAGCGCACCCAGGCGGCATGGATCCATACCTCGGCCACGCTGTCGGTGGCCGGCAACTTCGACCACTTCGCCCGCCAGCTGGGCCTGGACGATCCGCGCACGCTGAGCCTGGAAAGCCCGTTCGACTATGCACAGCAGGCGCTGTGCTACCTGCCATCGGGGTTGCCCGATCCGAATGCGCGCGATTACACCGAGCAGGTGATAGGGGCGGTATTGCCGGTACTGCATGCCTCGAACGGCCGCGCGTTCCTGCTGTTCACCTCCCATCGCGCATTGCGCCGCGCCGCCGAGCTGCTGCAGGATCAGGTGCCGTGGCCGCTGTTCGTGCAAGGCACCGCGCCGCGCCCGCGGCTGCTGGAGGAGTTCCGCGCCAGCGGCCATGGCGTGCTGCTGGGCGCCGCCAGTTTCTGGGAAGGCGTGGACGTGGTCGGCGAGGCGCTCAGCGTGGTGGTGATCGACAAGCTGCCGTTCGCGGCACCCGACGATCCGGTGCTGATGGCGCGGCTGCAGGCGCTGGAGGAATCCGGCATCAGTCCGTTCATGGGCTGGCAGGTGCCCAGTGCGGTGATCGCGTTGAAGCAGGGTGCCGGTCGGCTGATCCGCGACGTGCACGACCGTGGCGTGCTGGTGCTGTGCGACCCGCGCCTCACCACGAGAGGATATGGACGTCTGTTCCTGTCCAGCCTGCCGCCGATGCCGCGCACGCGCGAGCTGGCCGACGTGCAGGCGTTCTTCGATGACGCGACGACAGCCACTCGTAGGAGCGCGCTTGCGCGCGATGCCCTTCCGCCCTGATGCACAAGCATCGCCGCAAACTCCCGCTCCCATCGACAGCGAAACCGTAAGAGCCCACCCTGTGGGCGAAAGCTCTTTGCCGACGTCACACGAACAAAGGCATCGCGCGCAAGCGCGCTCCTACGGGGCTGGCATGCATCGTAGGAGCGCACCTTGTGCGCGATGGCGCTTTGCCAGACCCCACGTGCGTTATCGCGCACAAGGTGCGCTCCTGCCAGACCTCGCGCAACGCATCGACAGCGAAATGGCGGGCTTGCGTAGCGAGTCTTGACCCGGCTGCGCCAGCGCACGGTCAGCAAGTGGCCCATTCCTGCCCGCGCCACCGCCGCTGCGCCTGTTGTGATCGACGCTCCATTCCCGGGAGTGCGATCGATGAGCGATTGGACGCAGACGGTCACCGCCAAGGTGCTGGGTATCGGCGTGCTGGCGCTGGTGATGACTATACCGCTGATGCAGGTGCGCGCCCTGGTCAGCGAGCGCCAGCAGTTGCGCGAGGGCGCGGTCGCGCAAATTGCCCGGGGCTGGGGCAGTCGGCAGGTACTCGGCGGCCCGGTGCTTTCGGTGCCCACGATCCGCTCGGTGACGGTGATGGAGAACCAGCCGCCGCAATGGCGCGCCAGCAGCGAGAGCGTGCTCGCCGACTCGCTGAAGATGGATGTGGCGATGGCGGTGCAGACGCGTCGTTACGGCATCTACGACGTACCGGTATTCGTGGCCACGGTGAAACTGGACGCCCGTTTCCAGCCACGGGACCTGACGCAGTTTCGCCAGGCCGGCAATGCGCAATGGCAGGGCGGCAAGGCCGAGTTGCGCCTGCCGATCGGCGATCTGCGCGGCCTGCAGCAAGTGAGCGAGCTGCGCGTCAACGGCAAGCCGGTACGTTTCGACTCGTCGGACGAGCGCTTCGGCCCGTGGCCGACCGTGGTGGTGCCGATCGATCTGGACGCGCTCGCCGGCCAGCCGATCGATGTCGAGATCGGCCTGCGACTGGCCGGCACCGAATCGCTGCAGCTGCTGCCGCTGGCGCGCAGCACCGATGTGACGATGCGCGCGCCGTGGCGTGATCCCAGCTTCATCGGTGCGGCGCTGCCGCTGCAGCACCAGCTCGATACCAGGGAGTTCAGCGCGCACTGGCACCTGCTCGATCTCAACCGCAGCTATGGCCAGCACTGGACCGATGGCGCTGGCGGCATCGACAAGACGCTCGCAGCATCGGCGTTCGGCGTGCAGCTGTACCAGCCGGTGGACATGTACCAGCGCAACGTGCGCGCGGGGAAGTACGGGCTGCTGTTCATCGTGATGACCTTCGTCGCATTCTTCCTGTTCGAGGTGTTGAAGCGGCTGCGCGTGCATCCGGTGCAATACCTGCTGGTGGGCGCGGCGCTGGCCACGTTCTACGTGGTGCTGCTGGCGCTGTCCGAGCAGATCGGCTTCGGCCCGGCGTATGCGCTGGCCGCCGCCGCGGTGGTGCTGATCGTGGGCGGCTATGCGGCGGCGGTGCTGCGCGCGCGCCGTGCGGGAGCGTTGCTGGGCGGCGTGCTTACGCTGATCTACGCGATGCTGTACGGGCTGATCGCGGCCGAGCAATACGCCTTGCTGATTGGCGCCCTGGTATTGCTGGCGATGGTGGCGCTGATGATGTACCTGACCCGCCGCATCGACTGGTATGCGTACGTGCCAGCCTCGATCGGCCCGCTGCAGCCGCCAGCCGCTATCATGGAGCGATCATGAATCTGCTTGCGATCGAAACCGCCACCGAAGCCTGCTCCGTCGCCCTGATCCACGGCGACGAGCTGATTGCCCGCAGCGAGATCGCGCCGCGCCGGCACACCGAACTGGTGCTGCCGATGGCCGACGCGTTGCTGGCCGAGGCCGGCATCGGCCGGCATGCGCTGGATGCGATCGCGGTGGGCCGCGGACCCGGTGCGTTCACCGGCGTGCGGCTCGCGGTGTCGCTGGCACAGGGCATGGCATTGGCGCTGGACCTGCCGGTGATCACCATCTCCTCGCTGGCTGCACTGGCGCTGGAAGCACCGGAGGAAGAAGAGACCGCAATCCTCGCCGTGATCGACGCGCGCATGGGCGAGATCTACGCTGCCTGCTACCGCCGCGACGACAACGGCGGACTGGTCGCACTGGACGAGGAACGCATCTGCACCGCGGACACGCTGCTGCTGCCCGGGGCCGCGGCGTGGCAGGTGGTCGGCAGCGGCTGGGCCGCCTATGCCACCGTGCTGAGCCAGCGCCTCACCGGCATCCTGCATTCCGCCGATGGCATGCGTTACCCGCAGGCCGCGCATGTCGCCGAGCTGGCCATGCGCGAGTTCGAGGCCGGTCGCGTGCTGGCGCCCGAGCTGGCGCTGCCGGTGTATTTGCGCGACAAGGTGGCGATGACGCTGGTGGAGCAGGGCAAGGCCTGAGCGGCTTGCGGCCTGCGATGCCGTCATGGCCCTGAGGGCTGTGCGGTCGGCGTGCACCGGTCGGTTCGTGCCCGCTTGCGCGCCATCGCGCGGGCGAAGTCATGGCCGAAGCGGAGACAGGAATCGAGTCTCGAGGACTGCGCTCGGCACCGATTCGCTGAACAAGAACCCCTGCATCTCGTCGCAGTCCAGCAAGCGGAGCAGGCGCAATTGTTCCTCGGTCTCCACGCCCTCCGCCACGACTTTCAGCTTGAGCGAATGCGCCAGATTGATGATGGTGGCCACCAGTGACAACCCTTCCGGCCGCACCGTCATGTCGACAATGAAGGATCGGTCGATCTTCAGCGTGTCCACCGGGAATTTGGCGAGGTAGTTGAGCGAAGAGAAGCCGGTTCCGAAGTCGTCGATGGCAATGCTCACACCCATGGCGCGGATCGCCTGCAGGCTGGCGATGCTGTGCCTGACGTCCGCCATGATCAGGCTTTCGGTGATTTCAAGTTCCAGGGCATCGGCCAGCCGGGCATCGCTGTCGATGACCTGCCTGATGTCCTCGATGAAACCGCGATTGCGCAATTGCAGCGGCGACACGTTCACCGCGATGCGTACGGCAGCCAGCCCCGAGCCAAGCCAGTGCAGGTAGTCGGCGGCAGCCTGGTGCAGCGCCCAGCGCCCGACGTCGTTGATCAACCCGGTTTCCTCCAGGATCGGGATGAACTGGTCGGGCAGCACCAGCCCGCTGCCCGGGTCGTTCCAGCGGATCAGCGCCTCCACGCTGGTGATCCGGCCGCTCGCTACGTTTGTCTTGGGCTGGTAATGAAGAACGAATTCTTTGTTGTCCAGCGCCTGACGCAGCTGATTTTCCAGCGACAGCTTGCTGGCAACCGTGGCCGTCATTGTCCGGGTGTAGAACAGATAGCGATCGCCGCTCGCCTTGGCCTGTTTGAGCGCAGCCTCGGCGTTGCGGAACAGGGTGTCGGCGTTGACGCCGTCCTCCGGAAATACGGCTACGCCGACTTTCGGGGTGATCCGGAACACGGCATCATTCAGGCGGAAGGGGTTGTCCACAAAAGCCTCGATCGTTCTCTCGACCAAGCGGGCCACTTCTTCATCCTGCCCGATTCTCGGCAGCACCACGGCGAAATGATCTGCCTCGATGCGCGCCAGCAGGCCGGCATCCCCGGTGCTGCGCGTCAGCCACTCCGCCACCTGTTTCAGCAGCGCATCGCCGGCCGGTCGGCCGAGGCTGTCGTTGATGTTCTTGAACCGTTCCAGATCGATCAGGGCGATGGCAAGCTTGTGGGTGACGCTGGCGGTGCTGCGCATGTACTGCGCCAGCCGCTCGAGAAACAGGCTGCGGTTGGCCAGCCCGGTGAGCACGTCGTAATAGGCGAGGTAGTTGAGCTGTTCCTGCTTGTCGATGTGATCGATCGCGAACGCGATGTCGCCTGCCAGTTCCTGCAGCAGGTTCAACTCCTCCTCGTGGAAGAAATTGCGCTCGCTCGCATACAGGGCCAGCACCCCGTGCACATGGCCTGCCATCAGCAGGGGCAACACGACCAGCGAGCGAACCCCCGCCTGGATGTACTTGCTGCCCAGGCTGAGCTGGGGATCATTGAGGGAATCATTCGAGACGATCGGCCTCTTCTCGCGGATCGCTCGCGACACCATCGTGGTTGAGGCGAGCTGATCGGACGCCAGGGTCTTCCTGATGTCGGTCATCAGATCCTCGCTCTTGCCCGCTGAAGCCATCGGAACGACCTTGCCGGTCTGGCGATCGATCATGACCAGCATGGACATGCGGAACCCGGCCACCTCGACTGCGATCCGGCACGATTCGCGGAACAGCTCGTCACGGTCGCTCACGCGCACGATCAGGGCGTTGATGCCGCTGAGCACGGTATGCACGCGACTGAGATCGGCGACCCGGCGCTCCGCCCGCTTGCGCTCGGTGATGTCGCGAAAATACCAGACGCGTCCATAGTGTCGACCGTCCGATCCGTTGCATGGGGCGGAATAACGGTCGATGGTCCGGCCGTCCTTCAGATGTATTTCCTCGCGACTTGTCTCGTTGCGGTGCGCGGTCAGATACCGGACCCGTACGGAAAAGTCTTCCACGTTTTCGACCTGGTCAGCAATTGACTGTAGTACGAGTGCATCCACTGGCTCGTTCACGAGTTGCGGGGAGAGTCGCCACAGCGCAATGAACTGATGATTGTGAGAGACGATCTTTCCGCTCTCGTCGACCACCAGGATGGCGTCGAGCGAAGTTTCCTGCTGGGTCTTGAGGACCGCGTTCTTGAAGACGATCTGTTCCTCTGCTTGCTGGCGCCGGAATTCACGCGAGAAGTTCTCCAGCGCGAAGCCGATATCCGTCGCCATTTCGGACAACAGCGCGCGTGCCGCTTCGTCGAAGGCGTTGACCTCCCCCGAATACAGCGTGAAGGCGCCGGCGACCCTGCCGTCGTGGCGCAGCGGCAGCGAGGCGGATGCGGCCAGGCCGGCGCGTGCCGCGCGTTCACGCCAGGGGGCAGTGGTTGGATCGGTCTGGAAATCCTGGCACCAGTACAGACGGTTCTCGCGGATGACTGTCCCGGTCGGGCCGCCGCTGAACGGATCGTCGGCGTCCGCCGAGACCTTGATCGCATCGAGGTATCCGGTGTCGTCACCGAAACTGGCGACCGGCCGCACCGTCAGGGTCTGCATGTCGACCAGGCCGATCCAAGCCATCTTCATGCCGCCGAATTGCACCGCGGCGCGACAGACTTGCTGGAACAGCTCCTGCTCGCTGGTGCAGTGCACGATGGCCTTGTTGGTCTGGCTCAGGGCGGCATAGAGATGGGCATGTCGCTGGAACTTCGCTTCGGCGGCCTTGCGCTCGCTGATGTCGCGGATGTTGCACTGAATGACCTTGATGCCCTCGCAGTCGTAAGCGTTGCTTACGAATTCCACCGCGATGCAGGCACCGGCCTTGGTCTTGAGCGGCAGATCCTCATAGCGGACGAACCCCGTCGTCTGCAGTTCCGCAAACAACTCCTTGCTCTCGGCACGGTCCGCGAAAGGGCCCACTTCCCACAGTTTCTTGCCGAGGAGCTCCGCATGCGAATAGCCCAGCAAGTGGATCAGGTAGGGATTGACGTCCTCGATCTGGGCCGTGTCGGCGTTGAGTAGCAGGATTCCGTCCTTGGCCGTCTCGAACAGTCGACGGTAGCGGCTTTCGGATACGCGCAGCGCTTCGCGTACGGGATCATCCACCGCATCGGCGACCGATGAATGCGAGGCAGGTGGACTTTGCATCAGTCGAGCCTTCCCGGAGCGCAGCAACTTGCGTGGTCACCATACTAAGCTGATTTCCCCGGCGGATCGAACCGGGCTGCTGCCGCTTACGGCGACGCAGACGGCATTATTGGGTTGCAGCGGCATCGCACCGCCGGCAGTTCCCGGCCGACGACAGGTATTCACCAACATTCGAGGGTTGGCAGCCGGTGCCGGATGAGGTGGCAGTCACAGCTGCCCGATCACCAACTGCACCAGCAGGCTGCTGACCGCAACGGCGACCCACACGCCAAGCCCGAGCAGGATCGGTCGGACGCCGGTGGAGGCCATCTTGCGCAGGTCGGCGCAGAGCCCGATCGCGGTCAGCGCCACGACGATCAGGAACTCGGCGGTCTGGTGAATCGCCGGCTGCACGGCGACCGGAACGAAACCCGCGGTGCGCGCGGCCGAGGCGACCAGGAACCACAGGATGAACCACGGAAAGATCCTTGCGAGGCTGAAACCGCCTGCTTCGCCACTTTCCGCCAGCCTGCGCTTCTCGCGCGCGGCGACCGCGAACGCCAGCACCAGGGCCACCGGGATGATCAGCGTGGCGCGGGTCAGCTTGACGATGGTGGCGTAGTCGCCGGCCGCCTTGCTGTAGCTGAAGCCGGCGGCGACCACCGAGGAAGTGTCGTTGATCGCGGTACCGGCCCACAGGCCGAAACCCATGTCGGACATGTGCATCAGATGGCCGAGCAGCGGAAACAGCAGCACCGCCACCAGGTTGAACAGGAAGATGGTGGAGATCGCGAACGCGGTGTCGTGGTCGTCCGACCGGATGATCGGCGTCACCGCGGCGATCGCCGAGCCGCCGCAGATCGCGGTGCCCACGCCGATCAGGATCTGCAGCTTGCCGTGCACGCCGAGCCGGCGCCCGAGCAGCCATGCGGCGAGGAATGCCGTGGTCATGGTCACGGCCGTCACCGCCAGTGACTGCAGGCCCGTGTGCGCCACCTGACCGAGGCTGAGGCCGAAACCCAGTGCGATGATCGACCATTGCAGCACGTATTTGCCGGCGAACGCGATGCCTGGGCTGTAGCGCTCGTTCGGCGACAGCAGGTTGCGCACCAGGATGCCCAGCACGATGCCGATCACCGGGCCGCCGATCAGCGGCGCGTGGTGCCCGAGCAGCAGCGCCAGCAGGCTGAGCAGCACGCTCAGCAACAGGCCGGGGGCATACGGTTGCGGACATTGTGCGGTGACGGCAAGCGCGGGCTGCTGCATCGACGGGCTCCGGAAGTCGAGCCATTGTCCGTCTGGTTATGAATCAATAATAATTGCAATCATTGATTATCAAGATAAGATATTTTGATGATAAACATCAGCCCGCGCCAGCTTGAGGTGTTCGTGCAGACCGCGCTGCACGGCAGCGTGCGTGCCGCGGCCGAGCGGCTGCACCTGACCCAGCCGGCCGCCAGCATGGCGCTGGCGGAAATGGAGCGACAGCTCGACATGCCGGTGTTTGCGCGCGAACGTGGCCGTCTGCATCTGAATGCGCGCGGACGCGAGCTGCTGCCGTTGGCGCAGGAGCTGCTGGAACGCCATGCCGAGTTCGCCCGCCGTGGCAGTGGCAGTGAAGGCATGGCGACGCTGGCCGGCGAGCTGCGCATGGGCGCCAGCAATACGGTGGGCAATTACCTTGTCGGCGACCTGCTCGGATCGTTCGTGCGTGCCCACCCGCAGGTGGCGATCCGGCTGCGGGTGGCCAATACCGAAGCGATCGCTTCGGCCCTGCTCGATCACGCACTGGACATCGGCTGCGTCGAAGGGCCGGTGATCCATCCGCTGCTTGAAGTGCGCCCGTGGCGCGACGACATGCTGGTCCTATGTGCGCCGCCGGATCATCCGCTGGCGCGCAGGCGTGGCCTGAAGCCCGCCGATTTCGCCGGTGCGCGC
>SCRF01000116.1 GCA_004322005.1 Rhodanobacter sp.
GCTTTTGCCTGGGGTGGGGCAAAAGCATCGCGCGCAAGCGCGCTCCTACGAATCGTCCAGTTCGAACCATGCCTTGACGCGTGCCAGTGCGCTGCCGTCGTCGCCTTCCCGGCGCGCAAACTCGTTGGTGACCGGCGAGTACACGTAGTCCTGCGCCCACTCGTCGACATGCGCCACGATCTCCCGCACCGCGTGGATCGCGTGGTCGATGTCGGCCATCGTGGTACTGGGGTGGAACGACAGCCGCACCCAGCCCGGCTTCTCCGACAGGTCGCCGTGGTCGATGCGATCGGTGATCGAGTGCGACAGCGACGGGTCGACATGCAGCAGGTAATGCCCGTAGGTGCCGGCGCACGAACAACCGCCACGCGCCTGCACACCGAAGCGATCGTTCAGCAACTGCACGATCAGGTTGTAGTGGATGTTCTCGACGTAGAACGAGAAGATCGCCAGCCGCTGCCGGCGTAGGGGGGCCAGCACGCGCACGCCGGGGATCGCCTGCAGCGCGTCCATCACGTAGGGGACGATCGCCTCCTCGCGCCGCTGCATCGCCGCCACGCCCATCCGGTCCTTCAGCTGCACTGCCAGTGCGGCCCTGATCGTCTGCAGGAAGCCCGGCGTGCCGGCGTCCTCGCGCGCCTCGATGTCGTCGAGGAACGAATACTGCCCCCACGGATTGGTCCAGTTCACGGTGCCGCCGCCGCAATCGTCGGGCACGGTGTTGCGGTAGAGCGCGCGGTTGAAGATCAGCACGCCGGTCGAGCCCGGCCCGCCGAGGAACTTGTGCGGCGACCACAGCACCGCATCGAGCTGCTGCTCGGGGTCGGCCGGGTGCATGTCGATGTCCACGTACGGTGCCGAGGCGGCGAAGTCGATGAACGCCACGCCGCCGGCGCGGTGCATCAGCCGGGCCATCGCATGGTAGGGCGTGCACACGCCGGTGACGTTCGAGCAGGCGGTGAACGAGCCGATCTTCACCGCGCGGTCGCGATGCTCGTGCAGCAACGCCTCGAGCGCGGCCAGATCCACCAGGCCGTCCCGATCCGGCGGCACCACCACCACGTCGGCGATCGTCTCGTACCACGAGGTCTGGTTGGAGTGGTGCTCCATGTGTGTGATGAACACCACCGGGCGCTCCGCCGGCGCGATATCCACGAAACGCCGCAGGCCCTGCGGCGCCTTCAGTCCGAGGATGCGCTGGAACTTGTTGATCACCCCGGTCATGCCGGTGCCCATGGTGATGATCAGATCGTCCGGACAGGCGTTCACGTGCGCCTTCAGCAGTCGGTGCGCCTCGTGGTAGGCCAGCGTCATCGCGCGGCCGGTCTCGCTGCTTTCCGAGTGAGTGTTGCCCACGTAGGGCCCGAAGCGCTCCAGCAGCATTCGCTCGATCGGCCGGTACAGGCGGCCGCTGGCGGTCCAGTCGGCGTAGACGATGCGCTGCTCGCCATACGGCGAGCGGAACGTCTGGTCATGGCCCACGGTATTGGCGCGGTACGGGGCGAAGTGGTGCTCGAGCGAATCCATCGGCGATTTCACGTGACGGTAGTGACAGTTGGTGAAGAGTGGCCGGACAGGGTTTCAGGCCGGATCGGGGGAATCAAGCCTCGCTCTGCGCACAGCCGTCAAGCCCCGTGACGGCGGCAGGTGGAAGACGTCTGGCAGCAGGGAGGAGACAGTGGTTTTCCGGTCGTCGCCATGCAGATTGCCCGGCAGCATCGGCATCGCCTCGTCGCACGAGTTTGGACATCACCGCGACACCATACACTCGGCAAGCACACCGCGCGCAAGGAGTGGTTCGATATCGGCCGCCGGCAGCGGACGACTGAACAGGAATCCCTGGATCTCGTCGCAACCCTTGGACTGCAGTACACGCGCCTGCTCGGCCGTCTCCACGCCCTCGGCGACAACCTGACAGGACAGGGCGCGGGCCATGTCGATGATCGCGCGCACGAGCGCCCGCTGCACGTGATCGGAGTCGATGGAGGTAATCAGCATGCGGTCCATCTTCAGCACATCGAAGCGGAACATCTGCAGGTAGGCGATGCTCGAATAGCCGGTGCCGAAGTCGTCCATCGCGATGCGTACGCCCAGCGCGCGGATATTTTCCATGACCTGTCGCGCCCGCTCCGTGTCCTTCATCACCTGGGATTCGGTTACCTCGATGTCGAGATAACAAGGTTCCAGGCCGGTATCCCGAAGCACCTCGACAACCAGATTCACCAGCCGGTCACCGTCAATCCTGGCCAACGACACATTTACGGCCATGCGTACGGCCCGCAAACCTGCCTGCTGCCAGGCCTTGTTCTGCCGGCATGCCTCGCCAAGCACCCAGGCGTCGATCCGGTCGATCAGGCCACACTCCTCGGCCAGCGGGATGAACTCGCCGGGCAAAATCAGCGGGCCCTGCGGCGGTTGCCAACGTACCAGCGCCTCGAAGCCCGTGATCGCGCAGGTACTTGCATCCACCTTGGGTTGGAAATGCAGGCGCAACTCGCCGTTTTCGAGGGCGTGCCGGAGATCGTGTTCCATACGCATCCGGAGCTCGGCGGATTCGCCCATGGACGGGGTGTAATAGCGGTAGCACTCGCGGCCTGCTGCCTTGGCATGATGCAGGGCAGAATCGGCGCATTTCAGCAGCGTTTCGGCGTCATTGGCGTCCTCGGGGAACAGGGTGATTCCGATGCTCATTCGGACAGCAAGTTTGTGCCCATCAATGTTGAACGGGCTCTCCATTGCTCCCAACAGCGCCTCGGCGACGCGCGCTGCGTCTCGATAGTCGTTCAATCGCGGCAGCAGGACCGCGAACTCGTCACCGCCCTGGCGGCTGACGGTGTCGTCGCCCCGGACGGCTCCCGTCAGTCGCTTTGCAACCTCCCGCAACAACTGGTCGCCGATGTCGTGGCCCAACGCTTCGTTGATATGCTTGAAACGGTCGAGATCCAGGAACATCAGCGCACCGCGCCGGGCCTGAGGGTTGGCCGACAACACCTGATTCATGCGATCCAGCAGAAGCAGACGATTTGGCAGGTCCGTCAGGAAGTCGTGCTGGGCCAGGTGCGACATGCGCAGGGCCATGGCACGAGATTCGCTGACATCCTTGAACACCATGACGCCGCCGATCACCGCTCCGTCGGCGTTGTGAATCGGCGCCGCGGAGTCCTCGATGGGCGTAGTGGCTCCGATCCGATTGACCAGTCCGGTGTTGGGTACCAGGCCAAGGATGCGGTTGTCCCGTATCGCTATGTCCAGTGGCGAAAAGGTGGGTTCACCGGTCGTCGTATCGACCAGCTGAAAAATTTCGGCCAGGTGCCGTCCGCGAGCTTCTTCAAGTGACCATCCGGTCATGTCTTCGGCAACACGATTGAGGTAGGTCACTCGGGCGGCCACGTCGGTACTCAGCACGGCGTCGCCAATGGAGCCCAATGTGGTTTCCAGAAATTGCTTCTCTTCGCGCAGCGCATCCTTGGCTTTCCGAAGGTCGGTGATGTCCACCGACAACATGATGACGCTACCGCCGGATTTGTCGCGCTCCTGGGCGGCAATCGTGCTGCGGAACCAGCGACCGTCAGCAGCAAGGGTCTCGAAAACCCGCGTTTCCCCCGCAAGAGCGGCCTCGATATGAGGCGCAAGAATGGCTGCAACATGCGGATGCACCAGTTCGATCAACTTCCGGTGGAGCGATTGCTCTGGTGCAAGGCCGAACCAATCCTGAAGCTTCTCATTGACGAACATCAATTTCCCGTCCATGCCCAATTGGACAATCAGTCCCGGGGTGGTATCTGCAATCAGGCTGAGTTGACGTTCCCGGGCCTTGAGCTTGTGTCGAGTAGCCTTGCGCCTGTCGTTGACAATGCTGACGACAAGCGCCGGCACCAGGGTGATGGCGCAGTAGAAGTTGAACGCGATACTGCCAAGCCTGCGGTCAGTCACACCCGAGCCAATAGAGCTGGCAAATTGGCCATGATCGAATGACAGCCGCAATCCAGCGACAGTCAAGATGACCAGCGCACTCACCGTCGCCGTGCCGAAGCGGCCCAGCGTAAAGGCCATCACCATCAAGGGGAGGGCGATGACGATGAACGGACGCTGCAGATACGTCACGCTGGCGATCGCGATCGCCAGTACCGCACCCACCAACAATATCAAGCGCAGCCACCCTTTGGCGCGCCGAACCAGCTTTGCTGCCTCGCCCGGCCGGTAAGCAAGCAGCGCAGGCAGCAGCACCAAGGCACCGAAGCTGCTGGCCACAAACCAGATCCACCAGGTGGGTATGAACGCCGCACGGCCCACATAGGCATTGATACTGGCGATGAGCGAGCCGCCCATGGCCGGGCCGGCAAAGGCGGCTATCGATATCACCTTCACGCTTTCGCCGATGCGGCTCAATCCGATGGGGTTGAGCCGCAAGCGCCGAACCCAGCCATAAGCGATGCCCGCACCCAGGGTATGCGCAGCCGCATGGCCCAGCGCCAGGGTCAGCGGGTCGGCAACAGTCAGGCCAACCAGCAGGCGCGCCACGCCGCCCACGGCCAGATAGGCCCAGGCCGCATGCGGACGGTGGCACATCATGGCGAAGATGATTGCCGTTCCCAGCCAGGCGCTGGCGACTTCGCCAGGCTGTCGCGCGGCCACCAGCGTGGCCCAGCCGAGTGCAAAGTAGATGGCACCGATGGCCGTAAGTGTGGGGATTTCCGTCAACCAGCGAGCGGGACGGTTTTCGACTACGGCGGTCATTCATTTCCACCTGTTGTGCAAGGCAAGCAGTCGTTGTTCACGGGGTATCCGCCGACTTCATTCGGCCACCGAACCAATGTACCCCAGACCACAACCTGTTCCCCATTACTGAAGGCAGACCAATCTCACGGGAGCCTCAAAGCGCAGCTGTTTTCTCCTTGTCACCCGCCGCTCAAGCTTGACACCGTCCAGCAGACCGTCGTGACCGATGAACAACCACGGAAATCGTGACAGAATAAACGCCTTTGCCCCCGTCTTTGACGAACCGAATTCAGCCATGGCATGGGAACAACATTTGCGGCAGCTCTCGGTCGGCCAGCGCATGGCCGTCGTTATCGCGTTGCTGCTTCTGCCGATGGCGGTGCTCAGCGTTGTCAGCGCGATGGTTCTGAACGATCAGGAGGTGGCCTTCCGCGAATCGGTGCAGGAATCCATCCAAACCCTGCTGCCGCTGACCACGCTGGAGCAGTATCTGCAGCGGGCGCTGATCGATGAACTGGAGGCGCAATCCAACGAATCGGTACCCAATTTCGCCGCCCTGACCGACAACATCGACAGGAGCTTTGCCAGCATAGAAAGCGCGGGCCAGGGATCCGACCTGTCGGAGGGCGTGGTGACGTCCGCTCAGCAGGCCTGGCACAATGCACGCCCCTCGGTGCAGCGGTTGATCGAGCAGGTACGGTCGCTCCATCCGCGCGGCAACACCGACGCCGCGGCCATGACCCGGCAAGAGCTTCAGCTCGCCATCCAGGATATCGATCAGGCGCGTCAGAGTCTTGCCCGTGCCGTCGAAGCCCGCTACACGCGCACCGTGGCGGCGCGCCGGTCGCAACTGATGTGGCTGGTCTGGAGCTGGGTCATCACGCTGTCCGTTGCCGCGATATTTCTGGGCGTGTTTCTGCACTCCTTGCTGAGCCCGATCAAGGCGCTCGGACGAGCGGCGCGCAGCCTGGGTGCCGGCGCCACCGGTGTGCGCACGCCGGTGATCGGAAATGACGAACTGAGCGTGCTGGCCGAACGCTTCAATGAAATGGCCGCGCACTGGGAAACCAGCAGGCAAACGCTGCTGGTCGAAGCGGTCGAGGATCCCTTGACGGGGGTACTCAATCGTCGCGGCATCCTGGCCTCGCTGGAGGCCGAGCTGGGCATGCATGCACGTCACCAGCAACCGCTCAGCATCTTCATGCTGGACCTCGACCGCTTCAAGGCCATCAACGACCATTCCGGCCATGCCGCCGGGGACCGGGCGCTGATCTGGGTCGCTTCGGAAATGCGCGAAATGCTGCGCGACAACGATCACCTGGGCCGCTACGGCGGCGACGAATTCCTGGCCATCCTTCCCGGCACCAGCAAAGAACAGGCGCAAAGCATCGCCCAACGCATGACCCAGTCGATTCGCGAAGCGGCGACGAAAGGAGCCGCCTATCCTTCCGTGAGCATTGGCGTCGCATCGATGCCTGAGGATGGCAATGATGCCGTAACGCTCATCGAAGCGGCGGACACTGCACTGTATGGCGCCAAGGATCGGCGCCGCGCCGACAGATCACCGATGGGCACGGAAGGCTCCTGAGCGGAGTTGAACCGAGCCCGTTATTCGGGTTTCGTCGATTCGCGTGAATCATCGCGGGTCGACAGCGCGGCGCCGACCGGAAATCGCGAATACGGTGCGTAGGCCTGCTCGCGCGCGCTGCGCGCCAGTGCCAGCAGGGGATCAAGCGGGTTCGGTTCGGGTCGGCGGGCATCGGCATCTCCGGCAAGAGCCCTGCACCGTGCCAGTGGCCTGTGTCGGCGGGCCAGCTTACTCTTGGGGGCTATCGGGCAGCAAAAACCTGCATGCTGCCAAGTCCCGTTAAGATAGTCGGACTTTTGAAGGGGAATGCACCATGCCGATCACCGTAGCCGCCTTGCGCGAAACCGCTGCCGCCGAACGCCGGGTCGCGATCACGCCCGAGATGGCAAAGAAACTGCGCAGCAAGGGCCTGCGTGTCCTGCTCGAACACGATGCGGGTCGCGCCGCCGGGTTTCCCGACAGCGCCTACGCCGAGACCGAGTTCGCCGACCTCGATGCCGTGCTGGCGCAGGCCGATCTGCTGGCCTGCGTGCTGCCGCCGGACGACGCGGTGTTTACCCGCCTGCGCGAAGGCAGCATCGTGGTCGGCCAGCTGCGTCCGTATGGCGCACCCGGGCGCGTCGCGGCGCTGACCGCGCGCAAGCTGACTGCGTTTTCGCTGGAGCTCTTGCCGCGTACCACCCGTGCGCAGGCAATGGATGTGCTCAGTTCGCAAGCGGCGGTGGCCGGTTACCGCGCGATGTTGATCGCGGCCGAGGCGTCGCCGAAGTTCTTCCCGATGCTGACCACCGCCGCCGGCACGATCCGGCCGTCCAAGGTGCTGGTGATCGGCGCCGGCGTGGCCGGCCTGCAGGCGATCGCTACCGCGCGCCGGCTCGGGGCGCAGATCGAGGGTTATGACGTGCGCCCGGAGACACGCGAGCAGGTCGAATCGCTGGGCGCGAAGTTTCTCGATCTCGGTGTCAGCGCGGCCGGCAGCGGCGGCTATGCGCGCGAGCTGTCCGCCGAGGAACGCGCCGCGCAGCAGCAGGCGCTGGCCGAGCATCTGAAGTCGATCGACGTGATCGTCACCACCGCGGCGGTGCCGGGCCGGCCGGCGCCGAAGATCCTCACCGCGGCGATGGTCGAGGGCATGAAGCCGGGCGCGCTGATCGTGGACCTGGCCGCCGAAGGCGGCGGCAACTGCGAGCTGACCCGGCCGGGCGAGCGGGTCGAGCATGGCGGCGTGGTGATCCTGGGCCCACTCAACCTGCCGGCCGGCGCGCCGCTGCATGCGTCGGAAATGTACGCGCGCAACGTGTACAACTTCGTCGAGCTGCTGGTACACGAGGGCGCGTTGAAGCCGGACTTCGAGGACGAGCTGGTGGCCAAGAGCTGTCTGAGCCACGCCGGCGAAACCCGCTTCAGCACGTAGGAGCGCACCGTGTGCGCGAATGCTTTTCGCCAGGTGATGGAAAACATCGCGCACAGGGTGCGCTCCTACACGAGCCCGTGCCGCCCCGCGTGAAGCGGGTGGCGGGTCATGGCCGCTCGGGGCTATCCGGTGGCGGCGGGTGGTCGTGGTTGCGCTGCTCGTCCCAATGCAAGCGCTCGGCGGGAGGCAGTGCGCGCCATTCGCGGATCAGCTTTTCACGCTGTGCCGGGGGCAGCTTCTGAAAGCGCTCGAAAGTGGCGTGCAGTTGTTCGCGTTGCTGCGGTGTCAGCAGCCGGAATTTGCGCATGTTCTCGCGTGCCTGTTTGCGCTCGGCCGGTGTCATTTGTTGCCAGTGGGCGATGCGCTGGCGGATTTCCTCGCGCCTTGCCGGCGGCAGCGTGGCCCAGTGCCCGGCACGTTCGATCAGGTGTGCCTGCCTGCGTGGCGCCAGGGTGTCCCATTTCTCGCGCAGCGGTGCCAGCACCTCGCGTTCGGCCGGCGTGAGGCTGCTCCATGGGCGCGCGGGCGGCGGCAGTTCCGTGGCCGGTGGTGACGGCGCAACCTGCGCAGACACGGGCGTGGCAAGGGCGCTGCCGAGCAGTGCGGCGAACAGCATGGGCAGCAGCGGGGGGTGGAATCGGGTCATGGCTCAGTGGTTCGCCGGAGGACGGCTGTTGTTGGCCGCCAGCCAGCCGTAGAAGTCGAGATTCTGGTAGAGATTCGGGTCGGTCTTGTCGGCATCCGGCGGCAGCTCGTTGTCCGTCCCGGCACTGGCGTCGGCGCTGATGCCGGGTTGGACGGAAGGTGCTGTCGTGCCATGCGGCAGCGGCCGCCACACCATCAGCATGGCCAGTGCGAGCACCGCGAGCGCGCCGGTGGGGATCAGCCAGCGGGACGCAACCCGGCGGTGTGGCGCGTGTGCCGTTGCCAGCGCCTGCCGACGGGCCGCACGCAGGTGGCCGGCGGTGACCGGGTCGATGCGCTGGCAGGCCTCGCGATAAAGCTCGCGGGCGCGCTGTTCGATGCGCGGGTCGTTCGGGTTGTCGGGCAGGTTCATCGCCAGTCCTCCAGTTGGTCGCGCAGACGGTGCATGGCGCGCGAGAGGTGGGTCTTCACGCTGCCCTGGGAACAGCTCATGGCCTGCGCGGTTTCCGCCACGTCCAGGCCCTCCAGCATGCGCAGCATGAAAGCCTCGCGCTGGCGTTGCGGCAGCTGTCTGACCGCGGTGGCCAGGTCGGCATACGAATGCGCGTCCTGCAGCCGGTCGAGCGGGCCGGGACCCGGATCGGCGGGTTCCCACGACGGCATCTCGTCGCCGTCCGCGTCACGACCGCCACCGAGCCAGCCGACCATGATCGAGCGCACCTTGCGGCGGCGCTGCAGGTCGATGATGCGCCGGCGCAGGATGCCCCAGAACAGCAGCGGCCATTCCGCGGCCGGCTTGTCGCGGTAATGCCTGACCAGCCGCAGCATGGCGTCCTGCACCGCATCCATCGCGTCCTCGCGATGGCGCAATTGCAGCTCGGCCATGCGGAAGGCACGCCGCTCGATCTGGGCCAGAAACGCTTCCAGCGTGACCGGCGTCGCGCATGCTTCGCCCAGCCCGCCTTCGACGAGCCTGTCCACATCGAGCGTGCCGAGCATGCTGCTCATGGCCTGTGCGCGCGCATGGTCGGGTGACGCATCCTCGGGTTCCATCGGTTCGATCCCGCGTTCAACGCGACAAACTCGCACAGGTTGACCGGCAACCGATATGATGGGCGGACATTTGTGTCTTGACGGGGTGAGGTCATGATCGACGGGTTCCTGGCACTGTACATCTTCATGCTGGCCGCGTTTACCGGCTACGAAATCATCGCGCGGGTGCCGGTGATCCTGCACACGCCGTTGATGTCCGGTTCCAACTTCGTTCACGGGATCGTGCTGGTCGGCGCGATGATCGCGCTGGGCCATGCGCAGACGCCGTTCGAGATGACAGTCGGCTTTCTTGGCGTGCTGCTTGGTGCCGGCAATGCCGCCGGCGGCTACGTGGTGACCGAGCGGATGCTGGAGATGTTCAAGTCCAGCAAGCCCGATGCCGGTAAGCCGAACGCCAGCAGGGAGACCAAGTGATGAACTGGCTGCCGAGCTTGATCAAGGCGTGTTATTTCCTCGCCGCGTTGCTGTTCATCCTGGGCCTCAAGCGCATGAGCTCGCCACGCACGGCGCGCGGCGGCATCGTGTGGGCCGGCTACGGCATGCTGCTGGCGGTGCTGGCCACGTTCTTCCTGCCGGGCCTCTACAATGTCGGGCTGATCGCCGCCGCGGTGCTGATCGGCGTCAGTGCCGCCTGGTGGACCGGCAAGCGCGTGGCGATGACCGCGATGCCGCAGATGGTGGCGCTGTACAACGGCATGGGCGGCGGTGCGGCGGCGGCGATCGGCGCGGTCGAGCTGATCGGCTATGTGCGTGAGCTGGCGCTGCTGCAATCGGCCGGCGGCTCGCCGGCGATCCCGGTGGTCGTACCGCTGGCGCCGGTCGAACTGGCGCTCGGTGTGCTCGGCGCGTTGATCGGCGCGGTGAGTTTCTCCGGCTCGCTGATCGCGTTCGCCAAGCTGCAGGGCTGGCTGGACAAGCGCTTCGTGTTTCCCGCGCAGCGCGCGGTCAACCTGCTGCTGCTGGCGGCGGCGGTGCTGCTCGGCGTGCTGCTGGCCAGCGGCCATGCCAGCTTGCCGCTGATCGCAGCGTTCTTCGTGCTGGCGCTGCTGTTCGGCCTGATGATGACGCTGCCGATCGGCGGCGCCGACATGCCGGTGGTGATCTCGCTGTACAACGCACTCACCGGCTTGGCGGTGGCGTTCGAGGGTTTCGTGCTGGGCAACGAGGCGATGATCATCGCCGGCACGGTGGTCGGCGCGGCCGGTACCTTGCTGACCCAGCTGATGGCCAAGGCGATGAACCGCTCGATCGGCAACGTGCTGTTCGGCAGCTTCGGTGCGGCCGGCGGCGAGGCGCAGGCGATCGAGGGCGCGCAGAAACCGATCGAGGCCAGCGACGCGGCGGTGATGATGGCGTACGCCGAGCGCGTGGTGATCGTGCCCGGCTACGGCCTGGCGGTGGCGCAGGCGCAGCACAAGGTATGGGAATTCGCGCAGCTGCTGATCAAGCGCGGGGTGAAGGTGAAGTTCGCGATCCACCCGGTGGCTGGCCGCATGCCCGGCCACATGAACGTGCTGCTGGCCGAGGCCGGCGTGCCATACGACCTGATTGCCGACATGGACGACATCAATCCGGAGTTCGCGGTGACCGACGTGGCACTGGTGATCGGCGCCAACGACGTGGTCAACCCGCTGGCCAGGACCGACCCGGCTTCGCCGATCTACGGCATGCCGATTCTCGACGTCGGCGACTCCAGACACGTCATCGTGGTCAAGCGCGGCAAGGGCACCGGCTTTGCCGGCATCGAGAATGCGCTGTTCTACGCCGACAACACGCGCATGCTTTACGGCGATGGCCAGGCGGCCGTGGGCCAGTTGGTCAATGAATTGAAGACGCTGGACGACTGAGCCGGCAGCTGCCGCGTCGGTGCTGCGCCGGCCCGGCGCAAAGCGGGCATCGAGACAGGAGTCGATGCCCGCCGGTCGCTGCAACGCATCCGTCAGGGGTGTTGACGGATGCCGGTCGGGCAATCAGTCGTTGCCGTGGTCGATCGAGTTCTCCAGCACCTTGCCGGTTCTGGCATCGACGCCCACTTCGTGGGTGACCTTGCCGTTGCTGATGTCGAACGAGTAGCGCAGGCCGCTGCCGCCGCTCTCTTTCTCCAGCTCTTCCTTGACGATCTTGCCCTGCTGGGTCTTCTGCGCGATCACGCGGGCCTGGGCCATCGACACCTTGGCCTGCTTGGCCAGCGCTGCGCTGGATGTGGCGCTGGCGCTGAAGGTCAGTGCGGTCAGGCTGGCGGCGGCGATGACGGTGATGAGCTTGTTCATGGTGGTTCCTTGGGTGGTTGGGATGACGAGGCAATGAGGTATTGCCACGCTGCCTTTTTGCACCATGAAACTTAGCCGGCGCTTACACCTCGCGTGCTTCCGCGGCATCGTCGCCGAGTCAGTGCAGCTGCCGTTCATGCATACTTGGCGGCGAGCCATGCAGGATGAATTGCCGTGCAACACCCGCTTCCCACCGTTTCCGACCACGACAAGATCCATCCTCCCGGCGTCCCCGCAGGAATACCTGCGCGTCGCTGGGATGCCCTGCGACACCGGGTGGTCGGGTACTTTTTCGCGGGCCTGTTCGGCGGCGTGGGTCGCGCGCTGTGCGAGCCGGGCCAGCTGCCAGTACGCGGCATCCATCGCGTGCTCATCTGCAGGCCGAATCACCGCCTCGGCAACGCGCTGCTGATCAGTCCGCTGTTGGCCGAAGTGGAGGCGCTGTATCCCGGCGCCGAGATCGACATCGTCAGCGCGGGCCACGCGGCCGGCACCCTGTTCGGCAATCGCTTCCTGGTGCGCCAGATCATCAGCCTGCCGTCGAGGATCGCCCGCCATCTGTGGCTGAGCGTCAAACTGCTGCGGCAGTTGCGGAGCAACCGCTACGACCTTGCGATCGATGCCAGCAACGGCTCGCAGTCGGGCCGGTTGCTGCTGGCGCTCGTCCATGCCCGTTTCAAGCTGGGGTTTCCGGATGAACGGGTCGGCGATCAGTCGGCTTGGCGTGGCCTGCCGTGTCCGGAGCATTTCGCGCAACGCGGGGTGTTCCTATTGCGAACGGCCTACGCCGGCGACGTGCGCCGGGCGTATCCGCCCCTCAACATGCGGCTGTCGGGCGATGACCGGGAGCAGGCACGGCAGGCGCTGGCCGGCATTCTCGGCGAGTCGACGCCCCGGCAACGGGTCGTGGGCATCTTTGCCAATGCCACCGGCGCCAAGCGTTATGACACGGACTGGTGGATGCGATTTCTCGACGCATTGCAGGACCTGCAGCCGGATGTGCGCATCGTCGAGCTGGTGGCGGATCACGGCCGCTCGCAGCTGGGCGAAAAATTTCCCGCCTATTACACGCGCGATCTGGCGCGCCTGGCCGCGGTGATCGCGAACATGCAGGCCGTGATCAGCGCCGACTGCGGCGTGATGCACCTGGCCGTTGCCAGCGGCGCGCCGACGCTCGGCCTGTTCTCGGTGACCTCGGCGGAAAAGTACGGACCTTACGGGCCATCCAACGGCGCCGTCGATACCCGGGCCTTGAGTGCGGCCGAGGTGGCGGCGATCGCATCGGACTGGCTCGGTACGCACCGAACCGGTACGCACTGAACCGGTTCGGGCATGGCGATGTGCCGGTGTCGATCGCCGCAGGCACGGCGCGGCCACGACCGGGCGCGATGCGAATTTGCCCGCCTTCAATCGGCGCCCATGGTACCGGCCACCGGCTCCGCTCGGGGTGGGTTACGATCGTGCCTGCGGCGGCGGCAGTCGACGTCGCGCGGGCCGCGTGGCGATCATGGCGGCCAGCACGATGCCGGCGACGAACCATCCGATATCCACCGGCGTCAGCGCCAGCCGTGCCAACTGCCACAGCATGCCGGCGCCGGCCGTACGCAGCGCGTCGATCAGGCCCATGTCCATTTCGCCGGCGATCCGCGTCGCCGCGAGCAGCAGGTTCATGTACAGCGTCGCCAGAACGGTTGCCAGTACGGCCAGCATCGCGGCGCCGATCCCCGGCCGCAGCACCACACGACGGATCGTCCACGCCAGCAGCGCGCCGAGCGGCACGACCAGCCAAGGCAGCAGCTGGCGCAGGTACAGCGTCGCAACCATCCACAGCGCGCCCGCGGCAAGCCCGAGCATGGCGGCGCTGAAGACGGCGAAGGCAGCCTTCAACAGTGGCCGCGCGCTCATCGACAATCACTTGGCAAGACATCAGGGGACATGCATTGATCCATTGGGCAAGGTCGCGATGATAACGTGTCGTCGACGGGAGGCCGCCAGGTCTTGTGATTGTCGGCGGCAGGACGCACATGAATTCGATGGCGCCGGCGTGGTCTGCGGCTGCGTCATCCGCAGCAGCCTGATCTGGAGCAGGCGGCCCCGGTCGCCGGGCGGCATAATAGACGATCCGGGTACGACGTCGTGTCGTATCCGCAGCCTATGGACCGAAGAAACGGGTCGAGGATTGGCATGAGCGGTTTCAGTCTGAGCAGCGAGCCTTTCACCCTGTTGCGTGATTGCAACGCGGTGATGGTGCCGCAAGGAGAAGTGGTGAGCCTTCCCGCCGGCCAGATCGGCTACATCACCCAGGCGCTGGGCGGCAGTTTCACCGTTTACGTGGAAGGCAATCTGTTCCGGATTGCCGGCGTGGATGCCGATGCGCTGGGCAAGGAGCGGCCGGCGGCGATCGAGGTGGCCGCCGACGCCACCGATGCGGATGTGGAGAAGCTGGCCTGGGACCAGTTGCGAACCGTGTTCGACCCGGAGATCCCGGTCAATGTGGTCGAGCTGGGGCTGGTCTACGATTTGAGCCTCGAGCAGGTCGCGGACGGCGCACGCAAGGTCTATGTGAAGCTGACGCTGACCGCGCCGGGTTGCGGCATGGGTGACATCCTGGTGGATGACGCGCGCACCAAACTCGAGATGATCCCCACGATCAGCGAGGCCGAAGTGGATCTGGTGTTCGACCCGCCATGGAGCCACTCGATGATGTCCGACGCAGCCAAGCTGGAAACCGGCATGCTCTGAGCCATGCCCTGCTGCCGTGCCTGTCCAGCAGCAGTTCGGCGGCGCGGGTGGAGATCGGCAGGCAAAGCCACGGCAGGCAACAGCGCAGCAGCAATTTCATCGAGGGCTGCGCAATGACCCGGTTGTCCCCGGCGGCCTTCACCCGGCAATCACGTCGGCCGCCTGTAGCCAGCCTGAACAGGATGCCCGCAGGCATTGAACGTTCATGCCTGCGACCACACTAAGTCTACGTATCGCCGTGACGGCGACAGGAAGTGAGGCAGCAGCATCGCATCACTGAGGGGCCGGTCTTTCCTCCCCTGGAGACCGCCTGACAGACTCCACGTATCCTCCCCTGGTGCGTGGAGTTTTTTTTGCGAAGGCGACAACTTTTCCGATGTCTTCGTCACGCGCTGGCCGAACGCTTCGTGGTTGCAGATTCGCATGTTGCGCAAGAAGCCTGGCGGGCGTGGATAATGACTTGCACGCCGTTCCCGCCGTGTTCCTCCCGTTTCCCCAGAGCCATTGATGATCATCGATTCGCTGCTTGATACCGACCTGTACAAGTTTTCGATGATGCAGGTGGTGCTGCACCAGTATCCGGCCGCACAGGTCGAATACCGCTTCAAGTGCCGCAACCCCGGTATCGCCCTGGCGCCGTACATCGACGAGATCCGCGCCGAGCTGGCGGCATTGTGCCGGCTGCGTTTCACGCCGCAGGAGCTGGATTACCTGCGCACCTGGCGCTTCATCAAGAGCGACTTCGTCGACTTTCTCGGTTTGTTCCAGCTCAACGAGAAATATGTGGACATCGCCCCGTCCGTCGCGGGCAACGGCGAGATCGAGATCCGCATCAAGGGGCCGTGGCTGCATACGATCCTGTTCGAGGTGCCGCTGCTGGCGATCGTCAACGAGGTGTATTTCCGCCATACCAGCGCCGGGCTGGATCTGGCCGAAGGGCGCCGGCGGCTGCAGGCGAAGATGGCGCTGCTGCGCGACACGCCGGATTATGCCGGTTGCCGGATCGCCGACTACGGCACCCGCCGGCGTTATTCGCGGACATGGCAGGAGGAAGTGGTGACGACCCTGCGCGACGGGCTTGGCGCGCAGCTTGCCGGCACCAGCAACGTGTGGCTGGCGCGCAAGCTCGGGCTGACCCCGGTGGGCACGCTGGCGCACGAATACCTGCAGGCACATCAGGCGCTGGGGCCTCGCCTGCGCGACTCGCAGGTGGCGGCGCTGGATGCCTGGGCGAAGGAATATCGCGGCGATCTCGGCATCGCGCTTTCGGACGTCTACGGACTCAATGCGTTCCTGCGCGATTTCGACATGTATTTCTGCAAGCTGTTCGACGGCACGCGGCACGACTCCGGCGACCCGTTCGAGTGGGGCGAGAAAATACTGGCGCATTACCGGGCGAACCGGGTCGATCCGCGCAGCAAGATCCTGGTGTTCAGCGACGGCCTGGACATCCCCAAGGTGATGCGGTTGTACCAGCATTTCCGCGGCCGCTGCCTGCTCGCGTTCGGCGTGGGTACCAATCTCAGCAACGACGTCGGGCCGACGCCGCTGCAGATCGTGATCAAGATGGTTCGCTGCAACGGCCAGCCGGTGGCCAAGCTCAGCGATTCGCCGGGCAAGAACATGTGCGAGGACCAGGCCTACGTGGCCTATCTGCGCCAGGTCTTCGAAATTCCCGCGACCCAGGCCTGACCCGCACCGCCGCTGCCGGAGGTGCCGCGGATCGTGCATGCCGGTCCCGCGTAGGAGCGCACCCTGTGCGCGAAAAGCGGAAACAACACGTGGCGGCGCAGTAATGCATTTCGCGCACAGGGTGCGCTCCTACGGGACGGGGTTGTTCGAGGTGTCCGGATGTCGTGCGCCGGTGCGGTCCCGGCGATGGCGTAGACTGGGAGGTCAGATCACTCAAACGGGGTCCGAACCATGTCCAGCGTCTACGATTTCAGCGTCCGCGACATCGACGGCAATCAGCGTTCGCTCGCCGAATGGCGCGGCAAGACGCTGTTGATCGTCAATGTCGCATCCAAGTGCGGTTTCACCCCGCAATACCGGGGGCTGGAAACGCTGTGGCAGGATCAGCGCGACCTGGGGCTGGTGGTGCTGGGTTTTCCGTGCGACCAGTTCGGGCACCAGGAACCCGGCGACGAAGAGGAGATCAAGAGCTTCTGCAGCACCCAGTACGATGTGACCTTCCCGATGTTCGCCAAGCTCGAGGTGAACGGCGACGACGCCGATCCGCTGTACAAGTGGCTGAAGAGCGAGGGCAAGGGCATCCTCGGCAGTGAGTCGATCAAGTGGAACTTCACCAAGTTCCTGGTCGATACCGACGGTCAGGTGGTCAAGCGCTATGCGTCCACGGATACGCCGGAGAAAATCGGCAAGGACACGCTGGCGCGACTGCGCGGCTGAAGCAGTCGGGAAAACCGGGGCTGTTGTTTCAACGGCTGCCGCGAAAGTTCGCCAGCAGCACCGCGATCGCGTCCACGTCGCTGCTCGCGCGGGGTCCCTGCGCTGGCGGATCGTCGTTGTCGAGCATGATCGCAAACACCAACCGTTCGCCGTCGGCGGCGGTGACATAGCCGGCGAGGCTATGCACGTACGTCATGCTGCCGGTCTTGGCGTGCACGTTGTTTTCGGCGGTGGTGCCGCGCATGCGGTTGATCAGCGTACCGTCCCGTCCGGCGATCGGCAGCGCTTCGCGCAGCCTTGCGGCATAGGGTTGCGCGGCAAGATACTCGAGCAGACGCACCAGCGCGTTCGGCGTGACCAGGTCGCTGCGCGACAGCCCGGCGCCGTCATCGAGCAAGCTGGCCGCCGGCGGAATGCCGATCTTGGCCAGCAACGCATGCAGCGCCTTGATGCCCCATGCTTCAGTGCTTTTGAAGCCGGTCGCCGCAGCCGGTACCGCCGTGGCCTGTGTGCATGCGCCGACATCCAGCAGCAGGTTTTGCAGATACAGGTTCTGCGAGCGCTTCAGGCCGCGTTGCAGGATCTCCAGCAGCGGCGGCGACAGCACCTCGGCGAGGGTGTCGGCATGCGCCAGCAGGGCCGCATCGTCCTGCGGCCAGTGCAATACCCGCAGCTCGCCGCTGACGCGGATGCCCTGGCGCGCCAGGGCCCGCCGCAACTGCCGGCCCGCGAGCAGGGCAGGGTCCGGCACCGCCAGCTTGAAATGCTGCGGCGGCGAGTCGAGCGCAATCGTGCCGAATGCATGAAGTCCCGCGTCGCCGGGCGCGCGATACAGATTGATATCGCTTTGCGAGTGCGCTGCGCTGGTGGTCAGCTGGCCGAGCAGCGGCGGCGTGGCATCGGCGGGGGCGAAATCCAGGCTGGCCGGAAGCCCGGCGCGGACGCCGGGACTGACCGTGATGGCGACAACGTTCTCCTGCACGCTTAGCGCTGACGGTGGTGCTGCGAACCCGTCTTGCAGATCGCCGGCCTCCCAGCCGCTGCCGAATGGCGGACTGGCGAAATAGCTGTCGTCGGCAACCAGATCACCACGCACCAGCCGTACCCCGCGCGTGGCCAGCTGGCCTGCCAGTCGGTCGGCCCAATCGGCGCTGCCGGCGGTTCCCAGGGTGGGGTCGCCCATGCCGTACAGCACCAGTGGGCCGTCCAGACGGCCATGACGGATATGACCATGGCCGAGCAGTCGGGTAGGAATGCGGTACTCCGGACCCAGCACGGCCAGGCTGACCGCGGCGGTGAACAATTTGGCGGTGGAGGCTGGCTGCAGCAGTTGATCGGCGTGGTGCGCGTACAGGAGGCGTCCGCTGTCCAGCGAAGCGACCGCAATGCCCCAACGGGCTGCGGCAAAGCGGGGTTGATTGATCTGTGCGTCGATCTGCGCCGCCAGTGCCGCGGTGCCGGCGACGCCGGTTGCCGCGGGCGCGGGGGAGGCGATCGACGGCGTTGCCGCGAGCAGCCACGCACAGGTCAACAGCAGACATGCGGCGCGGTTGCCGTGGCGATGAGCGGGACGCGGTGGCGAAATCATGCGCGCAGTATCGCCAATCCGGTCGGGGCTTGCAGTGAAGTGGATTTTGATCGTTCTG
>SCRF01000117.1 GCA_004322005.1 Rhodanobacter sp.
AGCGCACCCTGTGCGCGAATGCTCTTTGCAGCAACCGTGACAAGAGCATTCGCGCACAGGGTGCGCTCCTACAATTGCCGAGAACCAGATTATTCGAGATTCCCTTGCGCGGCGCGCCCGGAACTCAGTCCTCGGGCCGGGCGGCCTGCCGGCGCCGCCGGGTGATCCGCTCGATCAGCAGCGGCAGCAGCGCCAGCAGGGCGAGTCCGCCCAGTGGCAGCAGTACTTCGCGATGCATCAGCAGGCCTGCGCCAAGGGTCGTGCTCTGGCTCAGGGCACTGCCGAGGCCGGCGCCGACCGAGGTCTCGAAGATCAGCATGACGGTGCCGCCGAGCCAGCTGGCGCCCAGAAACAGCCACAACGGGCAACGCAGCCATGCCAGTCCGACGGTCACCGCGCCAAAGGGCACCATCGGGAAAAACCGCAGGAACAGCGTGTAACTCACCGGGTGTCGCGCGAAACCATGTTGCAGCCGGGCCACCACCGCCGGCGGTTGCCGGCCGCCCGCGCCGAAGGCGTAGCGGCTGGCCAGATACAGGATCAGCGAGCCCAGCGTCAGGCCCACCGATGAAATCAGCGTGGCATCGAGCACGCCGAACGCGAAACCGCCGGCAAAGATCACCACGATGGTGCCGGGGATGCCGGTGGACACGGTCAGCGTCAGCAGGCCGATATAGGCCAGCCGGGTCAACCATGGATGTTCGACGATCTGTGCCTGCAGCTGACTCTGGTGGGCCATCAGTTCGTGCGGGCTCAGGCGATCGAGCGAGCCGGAGGCGAACAGCGCGATGCCCGCCAGCAGCAGCAGGATCAGCGGCAGCGTGGCGCGCAGGCGGCTCAATACACTGCGCCGCTGGCACCGTAGGCGGCCAGCACGGTGCGTGCCTGATCGCGCAGGATGTCGCGTCGCACGGCGATGCGGCGGCGTTCCAGTTCGCCGATCCAGTCGGCCGGCAGCGGGCCTTCGTCGAATTTGGTGAGCTCCTGGACATCGTCGGTACGGGCACCGATCAGCAGCTCGTCGATGCCGGCCCAGACCGTGGCGCCGTAGCACTGGCAGCATGGCTGCGAACTGGTGGCCAGCACGTAGTGCCGGCCGTCCTCGTTCAGGCGATACCGGCCCAGGCGCTGCTGCGCGATCATCATCGCCATGATCTCCGCATGGGCCACCGAGCAGCTCAACGGAATCACCCGGTTCACGCCGACGGCGATCAGGCGGCCGCTGTTGGCGTCGAACAAGGCTGCGCCGAACGGGCCGCCGCCAGCGTGCTCGAGATTGTGCCGCGACAGCGCGATCGCCAGACCGACGCGTTCCTCATCGCCGGCATAGCGCCGGTCGGCATCGACGGCATCGCCGATCCATGGCGGCAGGGTGAGATGGATCTGCAATGGCAGCATGCTCATCGACTCCTGCCTACTGGCCGGCTTGCCGCGCCCACGTATCGCGCAAGGTCACGGTGCGGTTGAACACCGGTGCCGCGGCACGATGATCGACGCGGTCGGCCACGAAGTAACCCAGCCGCTCGAACTGGAAACGCTGCTCCGGCGCCACCGCGGCGGCGGCCGGCTCCAGCCATGCCCGCACCACGCGCTTGGCCTGCGGGTTGACGTGGTCGAGCCAGCTCTGGCCGTCCTCCTCGCTGTCCGGCGCGGGCACGCTGAACAGACGGTCGTACAGACGCACTTCCGCGGCGACCGCATGTTCCGCGCTGACCCAGTGGATGGTGCCCTTCACCTTGCGGTCGGCGCCGGGCATGCCGTGGCGGGTCTGCGGATCGAGCGTGCAGTGCAGCGCGGTCACGTGGCCGGCGGCGTCCTTGACCACCTGCTCGCACTTGACGATGCCGACGCCGCGCAGGCGCACCTCGCCGTCCGGTTTCAGGCGATGGAAGCCTTTCGGCGGCAGCTCGGCGAAATCCTCGCGCTCGATCCACAGCTCGCGCGCAAACGGCACCTCGCGAGTGCCGAAGCTGTCGTCCTTGGGATGATTCGCGAAGATGAGTGTTTCCCGGTGGCCTTCCGGCAGGTTGGTTAGCACCAGCTTCAGCGGGTCGAGCACCGCCATGCGACGCGCGGCGGTGGCATCCAGATCCTCGCGGATGCAGCCTTCGAGTACGGCGTAGTCGATCACGCTGTGCTGCTTGCTGACGCCCACCCGGTCGATCAGCAGGCGCAGCCCGGCCGGGGTGAAGCCGCGCCGGCGCAGGCCGCGCAGCGTGTTCATGCGCGGGTCGTCCCAGCCGTCCACGTGGCGTTCGCCGACCAGCTGCGCCAGCTTGCGCTTGCTGGTGATGCAGTAGCTGAGGTTGAGCCGCGAGAACTCGATCTGCCGCGGCTTGGCCGGCTGCGTCGGCAGGCCGGCGTCCGGCAGCAACTGCCACAGTTCGGGATGGTTCGGCAGGTCGACGTGGTCGACGAACCAGTCGTACAGCGGCCGATGATCCTCGAACTCCAGCGTGCACAGCGAGTGGGTGATGCCTTCCAGCGCGTCGGACAGGCAGTGCGCGTAGTCGTACATCGGATAGATCGGCCAGGCATCGCCGGTGTTCTGGTGCGCCACCTTGCGGATGCGGTAGATTGCCGGGTCGCGCAGGTTGATGTTGCCCGCGCGCATGTCGATCTTCGCGCGCAGCGTGCGGCTGCCGTCGGCGAATTCGCCTGCGCGCATGCGGCGGAACAGGTCCAGGTTTTCCGCCACGCCGCGCTCGCGGTACGGCGAGTTGCGCCCGGCCTGGGTCAGCGTGCCACGGTAATCGCGCATCTGTTCGGCGTCGAGGTCGTCGACATACGCCAGACCATCCTCGATCAGCTTCAGCGCCGAGCGGTAGAACACCTCGAAATAATCCGAGGCGTGGCGCAGCGCATGCCATTCGAAGCCGAGCCAGCGCACGTCGTCCTTGATGCCCTCGACGAACTCCGGGTCTTCCTTGCCCGGGTTGGTGTCGTCCAGGCGCAGATTGCACCAGCCGCCGAATTCGGCCGCGATGCCGAAGTTCAGGCAGATCGCCTTGGCGTGGCCGATATGCAGGTAGCCGTTCGGCTCCGGTGGGAAGCGCGTGTGGATGGCGGCGTGCCTGCCCACGGCGAGGTCGTCGCGGACGATCTGCCGGATGAAGTCCTGGCGCACCGGCTCCGATGCGGGCGTGGCTGGCGCTGTCGCGGGGGTTTCGGTCGGCATCGGGCAAGACTCGCGTACGGGGGAGGGCGGAAACGTGCAAGTTTACTCTGTCGCCGCCATCGCACGCTGCGGCGCTTGCCCGCCGCGGCCGCGCGGGGTAGCTTGCCCGGCATGCACATCATCTACCGAGCCGAAAACCTGTTCGACGCCCATCTGGTCAAGGATGCGCTGGAAGCCGAAGGCATCCCGGCCTTCATCGCCGGCGAATACCTCACCGGCGCGGTGGGCCAGCTGCCGGCCATGGACTACATCGCGGTGATGGTGCCCGAATCGAGCCTGGCCATGGCCGGCCGGATCGTGCGTGAAGTCGAGGCGCAGCTCGGCGAGGCGCGGCTGGCGATCGACGAGAACGACGACGCGGCGGACGATCCATTGGTGGCGCCTTGCTGAGACGTGCTCGCCACCGGCGGCACGCTGGCGGTGGCGTGCGTCCTGGTCGGCAAGCTCGGCGGCGAACTTGTCGGCGCCAGCGTGGTCATTGAACTGGGCGCACTGCAGGGCAGCGGCCGCTGGCCGGGCCGTCAACCGCTGCACAGCCTGTTGCGCTACTGAGCAAGCACTGACGATCACAGCCACGCGGCTGTGACAAGCGGAGAACACACATGTTGGGTATCGGCGCCTGGAAACAACGCCTGCCGCCGCCTGGCGAGGCGCTGCCCGGCCGCGAGCAGCCGATCGTGCCAGGCCAGCGGCATCATGTGCACGGTCGCCCCCTGCAGGCCGGAAGCTACCCGCAGGGCGCGATGGTGCTGTTCGGCATGGGCTGCTTCTGGGGCGCCGAACGCAAGTTCTGGAGCCTGCCCGGGGTGCTGACCACCGCGGTGGGCTACGCCGGCGGCTACACGCCCAACCCCAGCTACCGTGAAGTCTGCTCCGGCCAGACCGGCCACGCCGAAGTGGTGCAGGTCATCTACGACCCGAAACAAATCAGCCTGGAAAACCTGCTCAAGGTGTTCTGGGAAAACCACGACCCGACCCAGGGCATGCGCCAGGGCAACGACACCGGCACCCAATACCGTTCAGCCATCTATACGTCCGACGTGGCCCAGCTCGGCATCGCCGAAGCCTCGGCTCGCCGCTACCAGGCCGAACTCGACCGTGCCGGCCTGAAACCGGTCACCACCGAAATCGCCATCGCCGGCCCGTTCTACTACGCCGAAGACGAACACCAGCAATACCTGTCCAAGCATCCCGACGGCTATTGCGGGCTGGGCGGCACCGGGGTGAGTTGTCCGCTCGGGGCGGGTGTGGGGTCTGCGTGAGCCGGGTGATCGATGAGTCAGGCGGCAATGTCCACGTAGCCGACGCGGCTTGAGGGTACCGGCAAACAGGCGCCATCTTCAGTTTGAGTTGTCAGACCTTTGCCTGCTTGGCACGCGAGGTGAGCTGCCCTTTGCGGAGCAAGCGCTCGGAAAGCCTGTAAGCTCAAGACAAGAGCATCAAGCGGGCGGTGTTGACGGGAAGTCTCTTGCGGAATTGTTAGGCGCCAACCGACTGCGCCTGGACAAAGACTAGCAAGACACCCGACGGATCAGTGACGTGCAGAACCAGCCAGTCCTCAAGGGGCTCGGGCGGCTTGATGCGCATACCATCAAACGTGTTGCTGTTAAGCAACTCCAGTGCTCGCTGGTGCCAGGCCTCGACGTCATTGACGCCAATGACGAACATGAAGTTATTGGCCCAGTCCTGTACGTAGTAGTCCTGAAGCCGGAAGGCGTGACCGTTGAGCTCAAAGTCGGCGGTACCACCCCAGCCATCCGACATCGCAAATCCAAGGGCCTGGTAGAAGCGCTTGGACAGCTCAAAATTCTTGGCCGGAACGTAAGGCTTGAGATTGTTGATGCTCAATGACATGGATGCCTCCATTGGCGCCTAACCCTAAGTCCTCCCCATATGTGGGGTGTTGCGCCGAGTATGGCGACATCGATCACAGCGGCACAAGCAGCGCACTCATGCAGCCGTTCAATCTCTCGCTCGGCAGCCTGGGTATGTCGCGGGCGAGCAGGCTGTTGGTGTTGTCCGGCACTTTTGAGGGCGTATCGGTTATGCCTGCGGGTCTGCGGGTGTAACCGCCGTCACGGCGCAACGGCGTCAACCCGCTCTACGTAAACCAGCTCGCACGCGCCGGCGCCGGTATCGTCGCGGGTCATCGAGGTGTTCCAGTGCCAGCCGTCGGGGCGGGTGGCGTCGACCAGGAAGCCTTCGAGGTGCACCAGCTGGCCCTGGCGGATCTGTTCGAGTTCGCGCTTCACGTCGGCGTCGGCGGGGATCATGTGCATGTTGGCGCTGGAGGTTTCGATTTCGCGGTGGGGTATCGGGTACCGGTTGGTGTGCCAGTAGTAGAAGCGGCCGGACTGGGTGATGTCGATATGCGCCAGCACCGCGCTGTCGGACATGCGGCCCCAGCCGAGCGCGAGGTCTTCGGGGATCAGCCTGGCGTCGGCGCCGCGGGAATAGTCCGCGCGCGACAGCACGCGGGCGGTGATGTCGAAGTGCGCGCGGGTGGTCAGCGTGACGTCGCCCTTTTGCAGTTGCGCGCCGTGTGCCAGATCGATCTGCTCGGGTGCGTCGGGGGCGAGCACGCCGGGTGGCGGGTGCAGCGGGCGATGCCGCCAGTGCGTGACCGCGCCCCACAGCACCAGCAGCAGGGCGGCGGCGAGCAGGAGCTGGCGCATGCTCAGGCGAAATCCTCCGCCAGCGCGTGGCGCTGTTCGGCGCCCAGTGTCGCCGTGACGACACTGGCCGGATGCGTGCAGCGCACGATGACCTCGGTACCATCTTTCCATTTGGCGATCATCGCCGGGGTCAGTTCGAAGCGCAGGAAGTGCACGGCCGAGGTCTTGTCGTCGTTGCTGCGTTGCATGTCTTCGTCGGCGATGGCGGTGACCGTTTCGCCACCGACCTGCAGCTCGATGTGGTCCTCCAGTCCGCGCAGCCGCTGCAGTTCGCGCCGGCGCTGCTGCTCGTCTTCGTATTCGACCAGCAGGGTGGCCTTGAGATTGCTGCCGTCGGGGATCAGCGGGTTGTAGGCATCGAGTTCGTCCTGGATGCCGGCGGCCTCGAAGATGCGCTCGATGCGCAGCATCTCCTGGATCTGGTAGTGCACGGTCCGGCGATCCTCGAACAGCAGGGTCAGGTGATCGCCCAGGTGCAGCGTGCGGCGCTTCTTGTGCGCCATCACCTGCCCGCGAAAGGCTGGCCGTTCGCGAGCATAGGCTTCCAGGGTGAGCAGGTCATGCTGAGTCAGTTTGTTCATGGTGAAACTCTGAAAGGAGTGGTCGGGTTTTTGCCTCGCCGATTGGCAGCATGCTGCGCACAACGCGGACGGTTTGCCGGTGGCTTCGCTGTGCAGGGCGGGCACTGCCCGCCCGTAGGAGCGCGCTTGCGCGCGATCCCTCCTTGCCCACGAACCGGTGCTCCCGGCCCGCTGCCGTGTAGGAGCGGCCTTGGCCGCGATGCTCTCGTGCAGAGCCATCGCGCGCAAGCGCGCTCCTACGGTGGTGTCCTTGTTGGCCGGGGCGGCGGGCAGTGCCCGCCCTGCATTTACATGCCACTGCATTCGATCATATGCCGTAAGCCTTGCGCAGCAGGCTCAGCGGATGTTCGGCGGCCGGCTGGTCGCCCAGGCCGTGGGCAATGTGGCCGCCGGCCATCGGGCAGTCGCTGGTGAAGTGGTCGGCCTCGGCCTGCTGCACGCGGCTTTCCACCGGCCTGGCCAGCTTGCGCGAGATCGCGTAGGTCTTGTGCTTGACGCCGTAGGTGCCGTCGTGGCCGGAGCAGCGCTCGATGGTGACGACTTCGGTGCCCGGCACCAGTTGCAGGATGTCGCGCGTCTTCGGGCCGATCTTCTGCACGCGCTGGTGGCACGGCACCTGCCAGGCGACCTTGCCCAGTGACTGCTTGAAGTCGGTGGCCAGCAGGCCGGCGCGGTGGCGCTCCGCCAGGTATTCGAACGGGTCGAAGAAACGGCTGCGCACCAGCGCCACCTCGGCGTCGTCGGGAAACATCAGCGGCAGCTCCTGCTTGAACATCAGCACGCACGAGGGGATCGCCGCGGTGAAATCCCAGCCGTCGCGGGCCATCGCCGCCAGCACCGGGATGTTCTGCTGCTTGAACTTGCGCACCGTGTCCAGATCGCCCAGCTCGAGCTTGGGCATGCCGCAGCAGACCTCGCGCTCGACCAGCCGCACCGGGATCGCGTTGTGCCGCAGCACCGCGGCCAGATCCTCGACTGCGCCGGGCGCCGAGTGGTCGCAGTAGCAGGTGGCGAACAGCGCGATCTTGCCGCGCGTGCGGCCGGCCGGCGTGGCTTGCCCGCTGCCGTCGAGATCGCGCAGGCGCTTGCGCGCGCTGGGCGAGTGATAGTCGGGCACGCGCGCATCGGCATCGACGCCCAGGGTTTTTTCCAGCAGCTTGCGCGCGCCCTTGTGGCGGTTGGCGGCGTTGACCGCCTGCAGCACCACCGGGATCGAGGCGAGCTTGCCCACGACAGTGGTGCTGGACAGGATCTTCGCCGACAGCGGTGCGCCGTTGCGGCGGAAGTCCACCGCCTTGGCGCGCAGCATCAGGTGCGGGAAATCCACGTTCCACGGATGTGGCGGCGTATACGGGCACTTGGTCTGGTAGCACAGGTCGCACAGATAGCAGTGCTCGGTGACTTTGGGATAGTCGGCCTTGTCGACGCCGTCGATCTCCATCGTCTTCGATGCGTCGATCAGGTCGAACAGGGTGGGGAAGGCGTGGCACAAGCTGACGCAGCGGCGGCAGCCGTGGCAGATGTTGAAGACGCGCTCCAGCTCGGTGTCCAGCGCCGCCTGATCCCAGAACTCCGGTGCGGTCCAGCCCAGCGGATGGCGGGTCGGCGCATCGAGATTGCCTTCGCGCGGAGCGGAGGCGGCGGCATCGGATGCGGCGGGTGGTTGCTCGGCCATGCGGTTCTCCCGGCGATCGACGAGTCGCTTAAGCCGTCATCCCGGTGGCTTTCAACAGCCGAAGGGCTGGTCAAGCCAGGATCCAGTGCGAATGGCGCTTCACTTAAGCGCGAAATCATGTTTTTCGTCATCCCCGCGAAAGCGGGGATCCAGTGCCTTCAGTGGTATCCAAACGCCTAAAGGCACTGGATGACCGGCTTCGCCGTTGTAAAGCGCCTCCCGCTTTCGCGGGAATGACGGCGCTTAAGTAAGTGCCATTCGGGATGACGGATAGAAACGTGTTCAGACGCGGGTCGATTACTGCAGTTCGTCCAGCGCTTTCTGGAAGCGGTTGGCGTGCGAGCGCTCGGCCTTGGCCAGGGTCTCGAACCAGTCGGCGATCTCCTCGAAACCTTCCGTGCGCGCGGCCTTGGCCATGCCGGGGTACATGTCGGTGTACTCGTGGGTCTCGCCGGCGATGGCACTCTTGAGGTTCAGTGCGGTGCCGCCGAACGGCAGGCCGGTGGCCGGGTCGCCCACGCCTTCGAGGTATTCGAGATGGCCGTGCGCATGGCCGGTCTCGCCTTCGGCGGTGGAGCGGAATACCGCGGAGACATCGTTGTAGCCTTCGACGTCGGCCTTGCCGGCGAAGTACAGGTAACGCCGGTTGGCCATCGATTCGCCGGCGAAGGCGTCTTTCAGATTCTGTTCGGTCTTGGAACCTTTCAGGTTGCTCATGGACATCACCTCGTGACGTGTGGCTGGGAAGAGGTTGCCGGGACGACGCCGTCGTCATCGTGCGAGCGTAGCGCCCGGCCAGCAGACAATGAAATTGATTGTCTAGATGGAACCGATAGCTTGCCACTATTGCCGGGTGGGTTTGCGCTTGCGCGGCGTGACCGCATCCGGCGGCACGGCCGTGGCGGCGGTGTGCGCGTCGAGCAGGCCGGCCGGCAACTGCCTGATGACCTCCGCCAGGCGTTTCAGGAAGGCATGCATGGCCGAGCTCTTGCGCCAGACCAGGGCCAGCCGCCGGCTCGGCGGGCGGCCCTTGAACTCGATCAGGTGCAGGTTCTCCAGCGGCGCCACCGGCGGCTTCACCGCCAGCGTCGGCAGCAGGGTGATGCCGACGTTCGCCGCCACCATCTGCCGCAGCGTTTCCAGGCTGGTGGCGCGGAAACCGCTGCGCTCGCCGGCACCGGCCAGGTGGCAGACCTCCAGCGCCTGATCGCGCAGGCAGTGGCCGTCTTCCAGCAGCAGCAGGTTCTGGTGGGACAGGTCGCTCAGCTTCAGCTGGCCGCGTTGACGCGCCAGCGGATGCTCGTGCGCCACCGCCAGCAGGAACGGTTCCTCGAACAGGAACTCGCCGTGCAGGCTGTCCTCGTGCAGCGGCAGCGCGACGATGCCGGCATCCAGCTTGCCCTCGCGCAACAACCGCAGCACCGCCTCGGTCTTTTCCTCGACCAGCAGCAGTTCCAGCCGTGGGAACGCCGCGCGCACCAGCGGCAGTGCATGCGGCAGCAGGTACGGGCCCAGGGTCGGGAAGATGCCCAGCCGCACCGTGCCGGATTCCGGATCCAGCGTGCGCCGGGCCACCGCGCGGATCTGCTCGATGCCGTTGTGCACGTCGCGGGCGCGCTCGGCGATGTCGCGACCGACCTCGGTCAGCAGCACCTTGCGCGGCGTGCGTTCGACCAGCGCCACGCCCAGTTCGTCTTCCAGCTTGCGGATCTGCGTGGACAGGGTCGGCTGGCTGACGAAGCAGGCCTGCGCGGCGCGCCCGAAGTGCCGGTGCTCGGCCAGCGCCACCAGGTACTGGAGATCCCTCAGGTTCATGGCTCGCCTCGGGTCGTCAATAGCTCATGCCTATGGCGACGATGGTAACAATCAATTTGAACAATGCAAGGCCGGGCTATATCTTGTTCGCCAAGGCACCCGTTCCAGGGTGTTTCTTGCCCCCGAAAACCCCATACTGCATAGGCCTGATTCATGCTGACCATTGGCGACAAATTCCCCCCGTTCAACGTTCCGGCCACCGTCTCGATCGAGAGCCTGGACAAGGCGTTCTTCCCGATCAGCAACGACACCTACAAGGGCAAGTGGCTGTGCGTGTTCTTCTACCCGAAGGACTTCACCTTCGTCTGCCCGACCGAGATCAAGGGCTTCAGCGACGTCAACCAGCAGTTCGCCGACCGCGACTGCCAGGTGCTGGCCGCCAGCACCGACAGCGAGTTCGTGCATCTGGCCTGGCGCAAGGACCACAAGGATCTGCGCGATCTGAAGTTCCCGATGCTGGCCGACATCAAGAAGGACCTGTCCAACGCGCTCGGCATCCTGACCGACGACGGCGTGGCGCAGCGCGCGACGTTCCTGGTCGATCCGCAAGGCGTGATCCGCTTCGTCTACGTCACCGACGGCTCGGTCGGCCGCAACCCGGCCGAAGTGCTGCGCGTGCTCGACGCGCTGCAGACCGACGAGCTGTGCCCGTGCAACTGGACCAAGGGCGAACAGACCCTGCACGTCGCCTGAGTTTTCGCCCCACCCCAACCCTCCCCTCGCTGATGCGCGGGTTCTGCCGCCGGCGGCGAGGCTCGCTTCGCCGCCGGCTTTTTTCGGATCGTCGGCAAAGAGCTTTCGCCCACAGGGTGGGCTCCTATGTATGGACTCGCCCCTGTGGTCAACCGCGGCTTGTGCAAGAAACACGGGCTGCATTTATGTATGAGGCCTCAACGAAGGTGGTCGATGGGACCACGGGCCGGCATCGGATGAGCTCGCGGATCGGCCAATTACAAAGAGGCTGCAAGAGCCGGTAGGAGCCAAGGCCTGGTTTCCGCGATGGTCTGACCTGGTGATTCGAGCGGGGTAGCAGCGGTCGCGCGCAAAGGGGAGAAAGGGGATACGGGAAGGATAGGCGGTCGCGTGCGGCGGGTAGCCGGCATGCAAGTGCGCATCACAGCTTGGCAACCCCGAAGCGTCTTGGGTGCCGGCTGTCAATGGCGCGTGAGCGCTTGCGAAGCCATTGACAGCAGGCACCCAAGACCGGACCGTGGGGCGGGCTGTGATGGGGCGCCCGTTCAGTGCATGGCATCCTCCCTCGCTTCGGGGTTGGCGGGGTTGCTGCGGAAGGGCATCTCAGGGTGCTTGAGCAGCATCCACACCACGCGCAGGTTGTGGTTGGCCAGGCGCACGGCGGCGCCCTTGGTTCCGCACCGTCGGACCCAGCGCTGAATGCGCCGGCTGTAGGGATCGGTCGCATCGGTCTTTATTTGCTGGATGACCGCGTGGGCACCCTGGATCAGGGCGCTGCGCAAGTAGCTATCACCGCGCCGACTCATCGCGCCCAGGCGCAACTTGTTTCCGCTGCTGTGCTGACTGGGGGTAATGCCGAAGTAGGCAGCAAACTGGCGACAGTTGGCGAACCGTTCGGGCTGGATGCCTTTGCACGCCATGGCGGTGGAGACGATCGGACCGATGCCGCGAGCCTGTTGCAGGTGCGCGGCGACCGGGTCGGTTCGGCTCAAAGTGGCCAGTTCACCATCGAGCACCGCTATCCGCTGGCGGTGCCCTTGCCACTCCCCCATCAGTTCGGCCACCAGAGCGCGCAAACGATCCGGGATCGGCAGCGTGGCATCCTCCAGCGTGCGGCTGACCGTGCGTACCAGCGCCGCATCCCCGCGCGCCATGACGACGCCTTGTTCCAGCAGTACCCCACGCACCTGGTTGCTGATGGCGGTCATGCGTCGACGCCAACCCTGTCGGGCCCGGTGCAGCGCCTGCATGGCCAACTGCTCGGGGGTCTTGACCGGCACCGGATGCACGCTGACGTCATGCAGCGCACGCAAAATGGCGCGCGCATCGTTGGCGTCGTTCTTGTTGCCATTGCGATGCACCACGGTGTGCTGGGCCGGCAGGATCTTTACCTCCACGCCCTGCGCCTGCAACTCGCGGGCCCACGCTTGCGCACCCGGACCGGTCTCGATCGCCACCGTCAACGGCGGCATCAGCCCCTTGATGAACTGGTGCATCGCTTGGCGTGATTTCAAGCGCTGCTCCAGCACGACTTCGCAGCGTGCATTCTCCCCGGCCACCTGGAAAACAGTTTTAGCCAGATCAATGGCTATGGCAGTAATCTTGTCCATGGGCTCGCCCTCGCGTGGATTGTGGTGGGAGCTATAGCTCACCACCACTGGCACCGCGATGCCTGAATGCGCGGGGGCGAGTCCATGCGATTACA
>SCRF01000118.1 GCA_004322005.1 Rhodanobacter sp.
CATGCTCAATCCGAACGCCTCGATCTGGGGCAGCGACGAACGCTGGAGCTATTTCCTCACCGCCAATTACCTGGAGAGCGACGCCGGCATCGAGAATCCGACCTCCAGCCGCAAGCCGATTCACGATCACACCAACCAGGTGAAGGGCTTCGGCGAGGTTTCCTACCTGATCGACAGCGACACGCGGCTGAGCTTCATGTTCGGCGTCACCGACAACCGCTTCCAGATTCCCGACAACCCCGGGCAGACGCCGCAGTTCGGCTACCTGGGCCGAACCGATTTCAACTCCGCACTCCTCAACGAGCAGCAGCGCGAACGGACCCGCTTCGGCACGTTGGCGCTGCAGGGCAAGCTGGGCCGTACGGACTACCAGGTGTCGCTGGGGCAACGCTACACCCGCGTCGGCTTCAGCCCGGACCGGGTCGGCGACCTGATGTTCAATGGCGTCGCCGCGGCGGTGAGCCGCAGCAATCGCGCCAGCACCGTGCAGGCCGACTTTGCCACCCCGCTGGGCGACAGCAACACGCTGCGCTATGGCATCTACGGCAGCTTCGAGTACGCCTTCAGCGGCAATGACGCGTGGGTGTTCCCGGCCGATGCGAACGGCAACCAGACCAGCACCACACCCGTCAATATCCTCGACAACAACCGGCTCGTCGCCAGGACCTGGTCCGGCTACCTCCAGGACGAATGGAGCCTCGGCGAAAGGTGGACGATCAACTATGGCCTGCGCGGCGACCAGTACACGCTGGCCGGCGCCACCAGCGGCCAGCTCAGTCCGCGCCTGGGCGTGGTCTACCAGGCCACCGAAAGCACCACCGTGCATGCCGGCTACGCGCGCTACTTCACGCCGCCGGCCACCGAGATGATCACCACCTCGAACATCGCCAGGTTCGACGGCACGACCAACGCGGTGTCCAATCCCGGCAATGCGCGGCCGCTGGCCGAGCGCTCCAACTATTTCGACCTCGGCGTGTCGCAGAACGTCGGCCCGTCGCTGACCCTGGGTCTGGACGGCTACTACCGCGACGTGCGGCGGCTGCAGGACGAAGGCCAGTTCGGCGCCGCCCTGGTCTATTCCACCTTCAATTACGCCCATGGCCATGTCGGCGGCGTGGAGTTCAGCGCCAGCTATGACCAGGGCCCGCTTGCGGCGTATTTCAACCTGGCCTACAGCCGCGCGATGGGCAAGCAGGTGATCACCAGCCAGTACAACTTCGCGCTGAACGATCTGGCGTATATCGCCGGCAACTACATCCACCTCGATCACGATCAGACCTATACCTCCTCCGGCGGTATCAGCTACGCCCTCGGCGACCAGAGCCGGGTCGGCGCGGACTACCTGTTCGGCAGCGGCCTGCGTCGCGACGGGACCGTGCCCAACGGCGACTCGATGCCGGACTACTTCCAGCTCAACCTGAGCGTCTCGCACGACTTCGAGTTCGCCGGCACCGGCAAGCTGCACACCCAGCTGGCGCTGATCAACGCATTGGATCGCACGTATCAGTTGCGCGATGGAAGCGGCATCGGTGTTGGCGCACCACAGTTCGGCCCGCGGCGCGGCCTCTACCTGAGCGTGCAGAAGGACTTCTGATCCACGCTGTCTCCGTCGACAACACTGATCCAGCCACGCTGGATCCTGGCAGGCGCCGGCGGCCATCGCGGCAATGATCGCGGCCTGCCGGCGGTAATGGTGCAGTGCGCACGCACCGCCATGCAGCCCCGATCGATGGCGCCCCCGGTCTCGAATCCCGAGCCCGCCGTTATCGCCCGCCGGGCGGCAAACCGCCATAGGCCAAAGGTTTGCCCGCGTACCCATCGCCTCGGGCGGATGAGTCGCGTACGCTCTGGCCCTGTCGTGCTGCGCCCGGGTATTGCCGGGCCGATGCGTCGTTGTCCAGGGGATGGCCGCCACGCGGCCGATCCGGCCCGCTCCGGCGGGCATCACCAGAGGGAGGACTGGTTCCATGCGTATCCCGTTTCTGCTTTGCGTTGCCGTGCTGCTCGTCACCACGTCCGCCCATGCGCTGACCGCCGACGAGCTGGTGGCGAAGAATCTCGACGCCCGTGGCGGCCTCGACAAGATCCACGCGATCACCAGCCTGAAGCTCGAAGGCAGGCTGCGCATCGGCGGCCAGTTCGAGCTGAGCTTCGCCAGCTACCAAAAGGCGCCCGACCTGGTGCGCAACGAGGCGACGATCCAGAGCCTGACCCAGATCCAGGCCTGGGACGGCAAGGAGGCCTGGCAGATTTCGCCGTTCCAGGGGCGCCGCGAGCCGGAGAAGATGTCCGACGACGACGCACGGTCGCTGGCCGACGACGCCGCGATCGGCGGGCCGCTGGCCGACTGGAAAGCGCAGGGCAGCACGCTGGCCTACCTCGGCACCGAGGACATCGACGGCACCCGGGCGCACAAGCTCAAGGTCACCCTGAAGAACGGCGACATCGAGTATGTGTATCTGGACCCGGATTATTTTCTCGAGATCCGCCGGGTCAGCCAGCTGACGGTACGCGGCACGCACGTGAAAATGGTGGCCGATTACAGCGATTACGAGCGGGTGAACGGCGTGTATTTCCCGTTCTCCACCACGATCGAATCCAAGGGCAGCGGCGATGGCGGCACCCAGCAGTTCACGGTGGAGAAGGCCACGGCGAACGTGCCGATGGACCACAGCCTGTTCGCGTTCCCGGCCAGTGCCGGAACCGGCCACGGAACGGAAGGAGCGAAACGATGAAATCCCGCCATCACCAGCATCTCGCGATCCCGGCTCTGCTGGTCGCCCTGTCCTGCATGGCCGGCACCGGCACCGCCGCGCCTGCCGCCACCCTGGCCGACGGCATGGCCCGCTTCGACGCCGGTGCGATCTCCGGCCTTGGCGCGCGCAACATCGGCTCGGCCACGATGAGCGGGCGCATCGCCGCGCTCGCGGCGATGCCCGAAAAAGACGGCAAGCTGCTGCTCTACGTGGGCGCCGCCAGCGGCGGCGTGTGGAAGTCCAGCGACGGCGGCACCACCTTCACCCCGGTGTTCGACAAACAGCCGGTGCAGTCGATCGGCGACATCGCGATCGACCCCTCGCAGCACGACACCGTGTGGGTCGGCACCGGCGAATCGTGGATGCGCAACACGGTGTCGATCGGCGACGGCATCTACAAGTCCACCGACGGCGGCGAGAGCTGGTCGAACATGGGCCTGAAGCGTTCCGAGCACATCGCGAAAATCGCGATCGACCCGCACGACGACAACACCGTCTACGCCTGCGTGCCGGGCAAGCTGTGGAGCGATTCGGCCGACCGCGGCCTGTACAAGACCAGCGACGGCGGCAAGTCGTGGAAACGGGTGCTGAAGGGCCGCAACCTGTCCACCGGCTGCGCCTCGCTGGCGATGGATCCGAAGCATCCGAACGTGCTGTTCGCCGGCATGTGGGACTTCCGCCGCAAGGGCTGGACCTTCCGCTCCGGTGGCGTATCGCCGACCGCACCGTCGGCCAGTGGCCTGTTTCGCTCGGCCGACGGCGGCAAGTCGTGGACCGAGATCACCAGCGCTGCCAACAAGGGTTTCCCGCTGAAACCCTACGGCCGCATCGCAGTGGCGGTGGCGCCGTCCAATCCCTCGATCGTCTACAGCCTGGTCGAATCGCCGAACTCGGCGCTGTACCGCTCCGACGACGGCGGCAAGACCTGGCAGGCACGCGACAAGAGCCAGCTGATGGTGTGGCGGCCGTTCTACTTCGCCAATCTCATTGTCGATCCGAGCAACCCGCAGCGCCTGTTCAAGCCCGACCTCAACCTGATCCAGAGCCTCGACGGCGGCAAGAGCTTCGCCAATGTCGGCGGCGGCACCCACGGCGATTCGCACGTGGTGTGGATCGACCCACGCAACACGAAACAACTCATCGTCGGCGACGACGGCGGCCTGTGGTATTCGCAGGACGGCGGCAACAAATGGTGGAAGGCGAACAACTTGCCGGTATCGCAGTTCTATCACGTGAGCGTGGACAACGCCGATCCGTACCGGGTCTACGGCGGCCTGCAGGACAACGCCTGCTGGGTCGGCGACTCGGCCTACCCCGGCGGCATCGGCAACGCGCAGTGGGAGAACTTCTGCGGCGGCGACGGCTTCTGGATGTTCGACGATCCGGCCGACGGCAACTACATCTACGCGGAGACCCAGGGCGGCAGCATCACCCGCGTCAACCGCCACACCCACGAGGCACGCGACATCCAGCCCAAACCCGGCTACAACGAGAAGCTGCGCTGGAACTGGAACACGCCGATCGCGCTGAGTCCGAACGAGAAGGGCACGATCTACATCGGCGCGCAGTTCCTGTTCCGCTCGCGCGATCACGGCCAGAGCTGGCAGCGCATCTCGCCGGACCTCACCACCAATGACCCGAAGCAGCAGCAGCAGGAAAAATCCGGCGGTGTGACCGTGGACAATTCCGCCGCCGAGGCCTACACCACGATCTATTCGATCAGCGAGTCGCCCAGGCAGGCCGGGCTGATCTGGGTCGGTACCGACGACGGCAACCTGCAGCTGACCCGCGACGACGGCAAGCACTGGACCAACGTGGTGCGCAACATCCGCGGCCTGCCCGCCGGCGAGTGGGTGTCATGGGTACAGGCCGACGACGTCGACGCCGGCAGTGCCTACGTCGCGTTCGACCGGCACACCTTCGGCGACATGGCGCCGTACATCTACAAGACCACCGACTACGGCAAGTCGTGGACCGCGCTGGTGACGCCGAAGCACACCAAGGGCCTGCGCGGCTACGTGCACGTGATCAAGCAGGATCCGGTCAAGCCCGGCCTGCTGTATGCCGGCACCGAGTTCGGCCTGTGGATCTCGATCGACGGCGGCGCGCACTGGGCGCAGTTCAAGGGCGGCGACTTCCCCGCCGTGGCGGTGCGCGACATCGCGTTCCAGCAGCGCGATGCGGATCTGGTGCTGGCCACCCACGGCCGCGGCATCTGGATCATCGACGACATCACCCCGCTGCGGGCGCTGGACGCCAAGGTGCTGGACAGCGAGGCAAGCTTCCTGCCTTCGCTGCCGGCGCAGCAGCGGATCGAGGCCTGGGGCGGCTGGCCCGGCGGCGATGCCGCCTTCGTCGGTCCCAACCCGGCCGACGGCGCGGTCATCACCTACTACCAGCGCAGCCGCCACCTTTTCGGCAAGTTGAAGATCGACGTGCTGGACAGCCAGGGCAAACTGCTCGACACCTTGCCGGCCAGCGTGCGCCGCGGCATCAACCGGGTGCAGTGGTCGATGCGCGCCAAGCCGCCGCGGGTGCCGCCGGCGGCACAGATCGCCTTCAACTCGATCGTGGGTCCGCGCGTGGTTCCGGGCGTCTACACGATCCGCATGACCAAGGGCAAGGACGTGTTCGAAACCAGGCTGAAGGTCGTACTCGACCGACGCGACACCTTCTCGGTCGCCGACCGTCAGGTGCAATTCGATGCGGCCACGCGGGTCAAGAAACTGTTCGGCAACATGAGCGATCTGGTCGCACGGATCAACACCGTGCGCGCTGAAGCCGGCGCCCGGATTTCCGCATTGCCCGCCGGAGATGCCCTGCGCAAGCCACTGCACAAGCTCGACCACAAGGCCAACGACATCCGCAAGAAGATCGTGGCGACCACCGAAGGCGGCGCGATCACCGGCGAGGAACGCCTGCGCGAACATGCCGACCAGCTGTACGGCGCGATCATGTCCTACGAAGGCCGCCCCTCGGATTACCAGATGGCCTACATCGACACGCTCCAACGCGAACTGGGCGACGTGCAGAAGTCCTTCGCCGACTTCCAGCACGGCGAGCTGGAAAAAACCAACGCCCTGCTGAAGGCACACCAGCTCAAGCCGATCGCCGTTCCCGCGACGATGCCCGAACCGGACGGCGAGGCCGGCGGCGGCAAGGAAGGCTTGCAAGCGCTGATGCGCGGGTTGGAACGCGACTGAGGTTCGCCGCATAAAAAAGGCCCCTCTTCCCCTGCGGGGAGAGGCTTGGCCTGTCCTGAGCTCGTCGAAGGAGGGTGAGGGGGCGGCAGTTGCCAGTCGGCGAGTCCGGCCGCATGACGACGCGGAGGAACATGGTGCAAGATGCGCAGCCGACCGACGCCACCCGCTTGGCTGGCGGCTGCACCCCGAACCCTGCTGGAGAAGATGTACATGGGCGATCGGCATGCGCGCTCGGATTCCGCAACGACGGCCGTGGGCGAGTCGTTGCGTACGCACGCGATGAACGCCCTGGCACAGGCAATCGACTCCCTGGGCCGGCGCGGCGCGCGAGTGCACGCAGGCGTGCACCAGGCGCGCAAAGCGTTGCGCCATACCCGCGCCGTGCTGGCCCTGGGCGCATCCGCACTGGGTCCGGACGGAATGCTGATCGACCGTCAACTGCGCCGCATCAACCGCAGCCTGTCGAGTCTGCGCGACGCCCAGGCGCTGGTCGAAACGCTGGATCGCCTGACGAAGAAACACGCCGCCACGACGGGGCCGTTGCTCGGTCGTGCGCGTCGCGCCGCAATGCGACGACGCAGCGCGCAGACCCGGTTCGCCTTGCACGACGATGCCGGTTTTGCGAACCGGCGCGCTGCACTGGCCGCCCTGGCAGCGGAACTGCAGGCGCTGCCGTGGCAGGACTTGCGGGAGAAGGATGCACGGCGATCCCTGCAACGCAGCGAGTCGAAGGCCCGGGCCGCGGCCAAACGGGCACGCCGCAGCCTGCATGACGACGACTGGCACCGCTGGCGTCGCCGCGCGCGGCGCGTGCTGCAGCAACAGCGGGCGCTCGTCGAACTGTCCGTAGTGCAAAAGGCCGGCAGCGATCTCGACAAAGCCCTGACCACGCTGCTGGGCGAGGCGCAGGACTATGCGCTGCTGCTCGATCACTGCGCTGACGGCTCGCCATTCGCCGAACCCGATCGCAAGGCGCTGCGGGCACTGGCGAAGACCGGCGTCAGGCGAGCCCGTGCACGCATCGCCCAAGGGCGCCTCGAATAACCCCCAATGTGGCGCGCTTGCGTAGGAGCGCACCCTGTGCGCGAATGCTTTTCTTCACGTGCGGCAAAAGCATCGCGCACAGGGTGCGCTCCTACAGGATGGCGTTCGGGCCTGGAGGGCAAGGCGGCGATGCGCGATATGTCGTCCGGAACCGCATGCACCATCACTGCACGTCTTGTCCGGCATGCGCCGGCAACGAACAGTCGCAGCCATCCGCCACTGGAGTAAGCTTGACCGCCCGGGAGGCTCGAACCATGTCGCACCGAACCCGCAAGCTCCTGCTTCTGCTGGCCGGCGCCGTGCTGCTGCCCGGTCTGGCCCACGCCGGCACCACCCGGGTCTCCACGACGACTGCGCTCATGCAACACGCCGTCGACGGTCACTGGCGCTCCGCTGCGCACAAGGCCCGCGACCGCTACCGCCACCCGGTCGAGACCCTGCAGTTCTTCGGCATCAAACCCGACATGACGGTGATCGAACTGGATCCCGGCGGCGGCTGGTACAGCGAGATCCTGGCGCCGTTCCTGTACGACCACGGCCAGCTGATCGAGGCCGGCTCGCCGAAGTTCGCCGACCGGATCAAGGCCGAACCCGCCGTGTTCGGCCATGTCGAGAAGGTCGTCCCGTTCACCCCGCCGTTCAAGGTGAACCTGGGCGCACCGAATTCCGCCGACATGGTGCTCACCTTCCGCAACACCCACGATTGGCTCAACCGCAGCCCCGACGCCCTGGCCGCCGCGTTCAAGTCGGTCTACGAGGTGCTCAGGCCCGGCGGCGTGTTCGGCGTGGTCGAGCACCGCGCCAAACCGTTCGCCGACGCCGTGGAAAGTGCGAAGGCACTGCACCGCATTCCCGAGGACTATCTGATCGCACTGGCGCTGAAGACCGGCTTTCGCCTCGACGGCGTGTCCGAGATCAATGCCAACCCGAAGGATCCCGAAGACATCAACGTGCACCGCCTGCCTCCCGATCTGGCCGGCCCCGAAAGCGAGCACGCGAAACTCGAGGCGGTGGGCGAATCGGACCGGATGACGTTGCGCTTCGTGAAGCCCTGAGCTGGGGATGGTCGCAAGCGCGGCTGCCGAATGGCCGGCAAGGCGAGCCCGCTGACCGCTTTCGACTTGCGGCAACCCGCTCTCGCTCCGCCGCCCCACCCAGACAGCTTGCGTGCACAATGCGAAGGCGTCATCCAGACCCCGCCGCCCGCGCGAGCAGAACGAGCCCTGCCGCAACGGCGACGGCACCGATGGTTCGCGCGATACGCTCTCCTGCCGGCGCGAGACGTTCGAGGGTGATGGCGGTCGTCACGCCGGCCATCGCGCGCCAATCCATCACTCCGATGACCAGCAGGATCGCCGTCAGACCGGCGCAGCAGCGGATGCAATCGAGACCCAGGCGGATCCCATGCCGCCACGCCGCGCCGGCGTCCGCGCGCCACCTGCGACCGTGTGCCGGTGCCGCCCGGCAGCAGGCCAGCCGATGTGCCTTCCACGCGGTGAACTGCAGCGCGCCCATCAGCAGAACGACCACACCGGCCGCGAGCGGCACCGCGCGGGCCAGCGCCGGCTGCCGCATCTCGATCGTCGCCAGCGCCGCGCCGAGCGGAAAGATCGCCGCCCCGACCGCAGTCCACACGAGGAAGTAGCCCGCGCCCACCAGCACGGTCAGCCGACCCGGATACCTCGCACCCGTCCGGCCGACGGCCTCGCGATAGCGCCGCAGCATCGGCACCAGGGACGGCAGCATCATCGCCATCATCATCACCGTCCACATGCCGAGGAACGATGCCGCCGCGCCCGGCCACGTCTGTCCGCCGGTGCGCATCCACGCCATCGACAGGCGCCAGCCGCCGGGCATCGGCATCCCGCCCATCGCCGACATCGAGGCGCACCGGACGACGGTTCCCGTCGTGCTGGCGGCGAACAGCAACGCCGACACGCCGAGGAAGACACGGCCGGAGGTTCGCGCCGACATCATCCGGCGCGGACCCTGCCGTTCCGCGGTGGTACCGGCCGCATGCATGAGCCGGCTCAAGCTGCGCCGTACTCGTCGTGGCGGCGCCACCACATGCCCGTTTCGTTACGCCCGCGGGGCGCGCGATCGAGCCACTGGTACATGCCCCAGAGACCGTCCAGCCCACGCGCGTAGGTGGAATAGCAGTGGTAGACGACGCCGTCCGCCAGCGCGAACGCGCTCATGCCCGGCCGCTCGCGCAGGTAGGTGGACACGTCGGTTCCGCTCATGACGGCGTTCTGCACCGGGGGCGATGCGTCGCCGGCCTCCTTGCCCATCTTGAACGGCAGCTGCGACGCCGGCGGCTCGCGCCGGTAGTTGTATTCGATGCCACCCTCGCGCTGCTGCTGCTCGGTGAACGAGCTGCTGAAGTCGGCGTTGAAATCACCGCCGAACGACGACGCCCACGGAAACGTCCAGCCCATCCGCTGCCGGTAGGCCTGGATCTTCGCGAACGGCGCCAGCGACACCGCCATCAACGTCACGTCGTGATGGGCGAGGTGCGTCGCAAACCCGTTGAAGCCGTCCGCAATCGTCGAGCAGGTCGGGCAGCCCGCGGTGTAGTCGGGCCCGAACATGAAGTGGTAGACCAGCAGCTGCGAGCGACCGCGGAACAGCTCCGCCAGCGTGGCGCTGCCTTCCTCGGTCTCGAACCGGTACGTCTTGTCGATGCGGACCCACGGCAGCGCCTGGCGCTGCCGGGCCAGTTCATCACTGCGTCGGGTCAGCTCTTTTTCCGCTTCGAGCAGTTCCAGTCGCTGCTTGAGCCACTGCTCGCGGGTTCCAGTTGCATGCGTTGTCATGACTTCCTCCCGTATGGATCGATCGGCCCCGTGTCGGCCAGCGACCTCCACCAGGGACTGCGGGATAGGCTAGATTCCGGCAACCGGACGGTGGGAGTGACAACTGTGGCGCGATTGCGATGAGCCTGCTCCGATGGATTCGCTGATCACCGCGGCGGCGCGTGCGCTGGCGGCGGGTGACCCGCTCGGCGCACTGAAACGCATCGCCTTGCGCGACGATGCGCCTGCGCTCGCGCTGCGCGGCATCGCGATGGCCCAGCTCGGCGATTTCGTCCGGGCCAGGACGCTGCTGCGACGTGCCATGCGTGCGTTCGGTCCGAAAGAGGCGATCGCCCGTGCGCGGTGCGTGGTCGCCGAGGCCGAGGTGGCACTCGCCTCGCGCGAGCTCGGCTGGCCGGCGAAGACCCTCGACGCGGCGCGGGCGACCCTGGAAGCGCGCGGCGACCGGGTCAACGCGGCGCATGCACGATATGTGGCGATCCGCCGCCTGCTGCTGATCGGACGACTCGACGAGGCCGAGCACGCGCTCGCCGAGATCGACCCTGCGCCCTTGCCGCCGGCCTTGCTGGCCGCCCATGCGCTGATGGTTGCGGGCATCGCGATCCGCCGCATTCGCACGAAAGCGGCGCAGGCCGCGCTGGCCCGGGCCGGGCTGGCCGCGCGTCGCGCCGGCATCCCGGCCCTGGTGGCGGAGGTCGAAAGCGCATGGCGGCTTCTTCGCGCGCCCGCGGCGCGCGTGCTGACCCACGGTGAGGAGCGACGGCTGCTGCTCGGGGAGGTCGAGGCCTTGCTGGCATCGGACGTTCTCGTGGTGGACGCGTGCCGTCATGCCTTGCGTCGGCGGGACGCCGTGGTCCCGCTCGCCAGTCGACCGGTGCTGTTCACGCTGGTGCGCATGCTCGGTGAGGCGTGGCCGGCGGACGTGCCGAGGAACACGCTGATCGCCCGTGCGTTCCGGGCCAAGCTCATCGACGAATCGCACCGCGCGCGGTTGCGCGTCGAGATGGCGCGACTGCGCACGGCCCTGGGCGCGCTGGCCGGCGTGCATGCGACGAAGCGGGGATTCGCCCTGGTGCCTCATGGCGCGCGCCAGATCGTCGTGCTGGCCTGGCCGATCGAAGAGCCGCATGCGGCCGTGCTCGCCCTGCTCGCCGACGGCGAGTCGTGGTCGAGCTCGGCGCTGGCGCTCGCGCTGGGAAACAGTCAGCGCACGGTGCAACGCGCGCTGGAGGCGCTCGCGGCCGCGGGCAAGGTGCAGTCGTTCGGTCTCGGGCGCGCGCGGCGCTGGATGACTCCGCCCGTGCCCGGATTCACGACCACCTTGTTACTTCCGACGCCACTCGCGGGCGACTAGGATTCCACCATCGAGCAAGCAGGACGGAAACATGAAGCGATCGGCCGCTGACATCGTGCATGAATACGGCCCCTTTCCGGGTCTCGACAGCGTGGGCGGGGTGACCTATGACGGCGAGCGCGTCTGGTTCGCGTCCGGCGGCCGCTTGAACGCGCTCGATCCGGCCAGCGGCGAGGTCTTGCACTCGCTCGATGTCGCCGCGCATGCGGGCACCGCTTTCGACGGCCGGCACCTGTACCAGATCGCGGAGGATCGCATCCACAAGATCGATCCGGCCACCGGGCGCGTGCTCGCCACCATCCCGGCGCCTGGCGGCGGCGGCGATTCGGGGCTGGCGTGGGCCGAAGGCACGCTATGGGTAGGGGAATATCGAGAGCGGAAAATTCATCAGGTCGATCCCCGGACCGGGGCGGTGCTTCGCTCCATCCAGTCCAACCGCTTCGTCACCGGGGTCACCTGGGTCGATGGCGAACTCTGGCACGGCACCTGGGAAGGCGAAGAGAGCGAATTGCGGCACCTCGATGCCCGTTCGGGCGACGTCCTGGAGAGCCTTGCGATGCCACCCGGCATGGGCGTGGCCGGGCTCGAATCCGATGGCGACGACCGCTTCTTCTGCGGCGGCGGCAACAGCGGCAAGATACGCACCGTGCGCCGAAGCGGGTGAGACTCCGCGGCCGGCCCGTGACTTTCGGCCCATAAGCTTCGCCTGCCGAAGGGCCCTACACTCAGGCTTTGAACTTGCCCGTCCCCGGGGGATTGTCCATGCGCCTGCGTCGTTGCCTCACCGTGATTGCCCTTGGCCTCGCCGCCACCTTCGCCGCGCACGCTACGGTCGATCCCTCGCTGTACCAGGGATTGAGCTGGCGACTGATCGGCCCGTTCCGCGGCGGCCGCGTGCTGACGGTGGCGGGGATTCCGGGCGACAGCCGGCATTTCTATTTCGGCGCGGTGGACGGCGGCGTGTGGGCTACGGCGGATGCCGGACGCACCTGGCAGCCGATCTTCGACAGCGAGAAGGAGGTCGGCTCGATCGGCGCGCTGGCGCTGGCACCGTCCGATCCGAAGACGATCTACGTCGGCACCGGCGAAGCCGACATGCGCTCGGACATCGCCCACGGCGACGGCATGTACAAGAGCACCGACGGCGGCACGCACTGGCAGCACATCGGCCTGCGGGACACGCGCCAGATCGCCGGCGTGCTGGTCGATCCGCGCAACCCGAACGTGGCGTTCGTGGCCGCGCTGGGCCATGCCTACGGGCCGAATGCCGAGCGCGGCGTGTTCCGCACTACCGATGGCGGCGCGCACTGGAGCAAGGTGCTGTTCAAGGACGCCGACACCGGCGCGATCGACCTGGCCTTCAAGCCCGGCGACCCGGACACCATCTACGCCGCGCTGTGGCAGACCCGACGCCCGCCGTGGAGCGTGTACCCGCCCTCGAACGGGCCGGGCAGCGGGCTGTACGTATCGCATGACGGCGGCAGCCACTGGAGTCAGCTGCAAGGCAACGGCTTTCCCGCGCATCCCGGCCGCATCGGCATCGCGGTGGCGCCGAACCGGCCGAACCGCGTGTTCGCGCTGGTCGATGCCGCCGGTGGCGAAGGCGGCCTGTACCGCTCCGACGACGGCGGCGCGCACTGGCAGCACGTCACCGGCGACCAGCGCATCTGGCAGCGCGGCTGGTATTTCTGCCGGCTCACGGTGGATCCGAAGAACGCCGACCGCGTCTACGTGATGAACACCATCGTGCTGCGCTCGGACGACGGCGGCAAGCATTTCATCGCGCTGAAGGGCGATCCCACCGGCGACGATTTCCACCAGATGTGGATCGACCCGACCGACTCCAACCGGCAGATTCTCGGCGTCGACCAGGGCACCCTGATCACCCTCAACGGCGGCAAGACCTGGTCGAGCTGGCAGAACCAGCCGACCGCGCAGATCTACCATGTCAGCACCGACAACCGCTTCCCGTACTGGGTCTACGGCGCGCAGCAGGATTCCGGCGCGGTGGCGCTGCCCAGCCGCACCGACAGCCATGACGGCATCAGCATGGAGCAGTTCCACGAGATCACCGCCGGCGGCGAAAGCGGCATGATCGCACCCGATCCGGACGATCCGGCCATCGTCTACGGCAACAAGGTCGACAAGCTGGACACCCGCAGCGGCCAGACCCGCAACGTCGATCCCACCCTGGCTTACCCCGCCGCGCATTATCGCGGCGCCTGGACGCTGCCGCTGACGTTCTCCAGACGCGGCACCCGCACGCTGTACTTCGCCAACCAGCGGCTGTTCCGCACCACCGACGGCGGCGAGCACTGGACCCCGATCAGCCCCGACCTGACCCGCGAGAATGCCGGCACGCCGGCCAACCTCGACCCCGTCACGGCGAGCGACGACAACCACGTCAGCCAGCGCCGTGGCGTGATCTACACCATCGCGCCCTCGCCGCTGAGCGCGCAGGCACTGTGGGTGGGCACCGACGACGGCCTGGTCTGGCGCAGCGACGACGGCGGCGCGCACTGGCGCAACGTCACGCCGAAGGCGATCACGCCATGGTCGAAGGTCGCCGGGATCGAGCTGTCCCGCTTCGATGCCAACGTTGCCTATCTGGCGATCGACCGGCATCGCCTGGACGACGACACCCCGTACATCTATCGCACCGGCGATGGCGGCGCCAGCTGGACGCCGATCACCACCGGCATTGCATCCAACAGCTTCGTCAACGTGGTGCGCGAGGATCCCGCGCACAAGGGCCTGCTGTACGCCGGCACCGAGCGCGGCATCGACGTGTCGTTCGACGACGGCGCGCACTGGCAGAGCCTCCAGCAAAACCTGCCGACGACCTCGGTGCGCGACATCGACGTGCACGGCAACGACCTGGTGATCGCCACCCACGGCCGCGGCTTCTGGATCATGGACGACGTCAGCGCGTTGCGGCAGATGGATGGCGTGCACGCGGACACCGCCACCCTGTTCAAGCCGGCCGCTGCGATCCGCGTGCGCCCGCCCAGCTTCACCGGCACCCCGCTGCCGAAGGACGAACCGACCGCCGCCAACCCGCCCGACGGCGCCAGCATCGACTACGTGCTGCCCGGGACGGTCAAGGGGCCGGTGACGCTGACCGTGCTCGACGCACAAGGCCACACCGTGCGCAGCTTCAGCAGCGCCGACAAGGCGACCGCGCCGGATCCGGCCAAGCTCGCCTACGCGCCGGAATGGGTGCCGCCGCCGATGCGGCTGTCCACGGCGGCAGGCATGCATCGCTTCGTGTGGGATCTGCGCTATCCGCCGCCGGCTGCCGTGCCTGCGTCCAGCGAACGGCCGGCCAGCGGCGTATGGGCGCCGCCCGGCCAGTACCGCATCGAGCTTGGCGTGAATGGCCGGCATTATCGGCAGCCGTTGCGGGTATTGCCCGATCCGCGCGTGCCCGTTTCCGCAGCCGCCCTGCAGCGCGAATTCGTGCTGGCGCGCAAGGTGCAAGCTGCCACGGTACGCAGCGCCGCGGCGGGTGCCGAGGCGACCCGGCTGCTGAAGGCGCTGGACGCGCGACGGACGCATGCCGACGGCAGCCTGCGCACGCAGATCGAGACCCTGCTGGCCAAGGCAACCGATCTGTCCGGCGTACAGCTGCATCCCGATCCGCGCAACAGCATGGGCAGCCCACCCCGCCGCACCGACAGCCTGCGCGCGCTGTCGATGGATCTGGCCAAACTCGAACAGGCGGTCGACGGCGCCGATGCCGATCCCGGCACCGACGCGCTGGCCTCGTATGCCAGCCTGTCGGATACCCTCACCGCCACGCTCGATGCATGGAAACGACTGAAACAGGACGATCTGGCCGCGCTCGACCGCGCGCTCAAGGCTGCCGGGCAAAAACCGCTCGCCTGGTGAGCGCGTCATGGCGATGGATGCAGGTCGACGAGGCGTAACCTCGAATACCCTGATCCTTGACACCTGCCCGTAGGAGCCCGCTTGCGGGCGATGCTTTTGACCCACGCCGGAAAAGCATCGCCCGCAAGCGGGCTCCTACGGTTCAGCGCCGAATTCGATAGTGTGCAACCCGAGGACAATGGCATGCGGCGTTGGAACGGCTGGGGCGAGGAGTCCACCACGGTGGAACTGCCGAAACAGGGGGTGGCCTTCCTGGCGGCGCGCATCGGCGTCGGCGCGCCGCTGCCCGATGCCAGCCTGGACAGCGTGCTGGCGAAGGTACCGCCCTCGCGCCTACCGCCCCATCCGCTGCTGGTCGCCGCGGCCGAGGACCGGGTGCGGCATGCCCGCGGGCAAAGCCTGCCGGACTGGCTGGCGATGCGTTCGGGCGACTTCGGCCGGTTTCCCGATGCGGTGGCCTATCCGGAAACCGCCGCGCAGATCCGCAAGCTGCTGGCCTGGGCCTGCGCGCAGGACGCCAGCGTCATCGTGTACGGCGGCGGCACCTCGGTGGCCGGGCACATCACCCCGCAGGCCGGCACCCGACCGCTGCTGACCCTGTCGCTGGAGCGCATGAACCGGCTGATCGAACTGGACGAGCCAAGCCGGATCGCCACCTTCGGCCCCGGCGCCAATGGCCCGCAGGTGGAAAGCCAGTTGCGCGCGCGGGGCTACACCCTCGGCCATTTTCCGCAGTCGTGGGAACTGTCCACCCTCGGCGGCTGGGTGGCCAGCCGCTCCAGCGGCCAGCAATCGCTGCGCTACGGACGGATCGAGCAGCTGTTCGCCGGCGGCACGCTGGAAACCTTCGCCGGGCCGCTGCGGATCCCCACCTTCCCGGCCTCGTCGGCCGGACCGGACCTGCGCGAGATCGTGCTGGGCTCCGAGGGGCGCTTCGGCGTCATCTCCGAGGTGCGGGTACGGGTGAGCCGGCTGCCGGCGCAGGAACATTTCCACGCGGTGTTCCTGCCGTCCTGGCCGCAGGCGCTCGAAGCGGTTCGCGAGCTGGCGCAGGCGCGGGTGCCGCTGTCGATGCTGCGTCTGTCCAACGCGATCGAGACCGAAACCCAGCTGGCGCTGGCCGGTCATCCCGGGCCGATCGCGTGGCTGGAAAAATATCTGGCCCTGCGCGGTGCCGGTCGCGGCAAGTGCATGCTGACCTTCGGCGTCACCGGCGAGCGCCTGCAGAACGCCGCATCGTTGCGGCAGGCGAAGCGACGGCTGAAGAAATTCGGCGGCGTCTTCACCGGCACCCTGCTGGGCAGCAAATGGGCGCAGAACCGCTTCCGCTTTCCCTACCTGCGCGAGAACCTGTGGCAGGCCGGCTACACGGTGGACACGCTGGAAACCGCGACCGACTGGAGCAACGTCGACAGCCTGCTGAACCGCGTCGAGGCCAGTCTGCGCGAAGGCCTGGCGGGCGAGCCGGTGCATGTGTTCACCCACCTCTCGCATGCCTACGGCGAAGGTTCGAGCCTGTACACCACGTATGTGTTCCGCGCGGCCGACAGCCATGCGCAGACGCTGGCACGCTGGCAAATCCTCAAGCAGGCGGCGAGCCGCACCATCGTCGCGCACCGCGGCACGATCAGCCACCAGCACGGCGTGGGCCGCGACCATGCGCCGTATCTGCCGGTCGAGAAAGGGGCGCTGGGCATCGCCGCGCTGCAGGCGCTGGCCGTGCATTTCGACCCCGAGCGCCGGCTGAATCCCGGCGTGCTACTGGAGGAATGAGGGTGACCGCATGGAATGCCCGCTGGCGCGAACAGGCCCTGCCCGGACTGGCCGCCGAAACGTGGGATCTGATCGTGGTGGGCGGCGGCATCAGCGGTGCCGGCATCCTGCGCGAGGCGGCGCGGCGCGGCTGGAAATGCCTGCTGATCGAACAGCGCGACTTTGCCTGGGGCACCTCCAGCCGCTCGTCGAAGATGGTCCACGGCGGGTTGCGCTATGTCGCCAAGGGCCATCTCCGGCTGACCCATGAATCGGTGCGCGAACGGCAGCGGCTGCTCGGCGAGGTGCCGGGTCTGGTCGTTCCGCTGGGTTACATCTTCCCCCACTACCGTGGCGCCTTCCCGGGGCCGAAGGTCATGGGCGGCCTGCTGACGCTGTACGACCTGCTGGCCGGCCGGCGCAACCACCGCTATGCCGACCTGCCGCAACTGCATTACCTGGTACCCGGCCTGAAGGAGCAGGACCTGCTCGGCGGCTCGCTGTTCACCGACGCGCTGACCGACGACGCGCGGCTGGTGATCCGCGTGCTGAGCGAGGCGCGGGCGGCGGGCGGCGAAGCGCTCAACGGCCTGCGTGTGGTCGAGCTGTGCCGCGACGGCGACCGGGTCGTCGGGCTGCTGGCCGAGGACAGCGAGAGCGGCCAGCGCTTCCGCTTCCGCAGCCGGGCGACCGCGCTGGCCACCGGCGCCTGGTCCGACCGGCTGCGACGGGTCGGCGGCCCCGCACACATCCGGCCGCTGCGCGGCAGTCACCTGCTGCTGCCGTCGTGGCGCCTGCCGCTGGCCCATGCCCTGAGCTTCCTGCACGCCGCCGACGGCCGTCCGATCTTCATCTTTCCGTGGGAGGGCGCCACGGTGATCGGCACCACCGATCTGGATCATCGCGAGGATCTCGACCTGGAGCCGCGCATCAGCGCCGCCGAAGTCGACTATCTGCTGGCCGCTTGCGCCCAGCAATTTCCGGCCGCGCGGATCGGTCCGGCCGATGTGCTGTCGACCTGGGCCGGGGTGCGGCCGGTGGTCGGCAGCGGCGCGGCCGGAACCCGCCCCTCGGACGAAACGCGCGAACATGCGCTGTGGACCGAGCCAGGCTGCGTCGCGATGGCCGGCGGCAAGCTGACCACCTTTCGTCCGCAGGCGCTGGATGTGCTGCGCGCCTGCGCGCCGATGATCGGCAAGCCGTTCGCCGATGACGACGGCCCGACGTTCGGCTCGCTGCCGCCGGTACCGCTGCCGCAACTGGCGCCGTACCAGCAGCAGCGCCTGTGCGGCCGGCATGGCCGCGAACTGCCGGCACTGGCTGCCCTGCTGGCGCAACTGGGCAGCGAGAAAGTGGGCACCAGCGAAACGCTGTGGGCCGAACTGGCACTGGCCACCGAACAGGAGCTGGTGCTGCACCTGGACGACCTGCTGCTGCGCCGGACCCGGCTGGGTCTGCTGCTGGCCAGCGGCGCCGCCGCCGAACTGCCGCGCATCCGCCAGCTGTGCCAGCCGCGCCTGGGCTGGAGCGACGAACGCTGGCAACAGGAGGAAACCCGCTATCTGGCACTGTGGCGGCGCTGCTACAGCCTGCCCGCGCCGGCTGCCGCGTGAGCCGAAAGGGTGAAAAGATGCATTTCGCTCTGCGCTGAAACGCAACACTGATCGGGTAAAGGGCACCTTGAAATAACCCGGATCGGTGGGAGCGCACCCTGTGCGCGAATGCTTTGGCATTGGTAGGAGCGCACCCTGTGCGCGAATGCTTTGGCATTGGTAGGAGCGCACCCTGTGCGCGATGCTTTTGCCGCACGTGAAGAAAAGCATTCGCGCACAGGGTGCGCTTCTACAGCAAGTGTCAGCAACCAGGTTATTCGAGATTCCCTCAAGATAAGGACCGACACGTGAGCGAACAGAGTTATCTGCTGGCCATCGACAACGGCACCCAGAGCGTGCGTGCGCTGCTGTTCGACCTGCACGGCAACCTGCTGGGCAAGGGCAAGGTGGAACTGCAGGCGTATGTGTCGCCGCAGCCCGGCTGGGCCGAGCAGGAGCCGGAGTATTACTGGCAGAACCTGGCCGAGGCCTGCCGGCGGCTGTGGGCGCAGGTGCCGATCGACAAGCGCCTGATCAAGGGCGTGGCGCTGACCACCCAGCGCGGCACGGTGATCAATGTCGATGCGCAGGGCCGGCCGCTGCGCCCGGCGATCGTCTGGCTCGATCAGCGCCGGGCCGAGGTCGGCGGCCCGATCAAGGGGCCGTGGGGCTGGCTGTTCAAGCTGGCCGGCGCGACGGCCACGGTGGATTATTTTCGCACCCAGGCCGAGGTCAACTGGATCGCCCAGCAGCAGCCGCGGATCTGGGCGCGCACCCACAAGCTGCTGTTGCTGTCGGGTTTTCTCACCCATCGGCTGACCGGCCGGTTCGTCGATTCGGTGGCCTGTTGCGTGGCCTACCTGCCGTTCGACTACCGGCGCCGGCAATGGGCCGCGCCGGGCGACTGGAAATGGCAGGCGCTGCCGGTGCGGCGCGAGCAGTTGCCCGAGCTGCGCAAGCCGGGCGAGCTGCTGGGACACATCAGCGCCGAGGCCAGCCGGCTGACCGGCATCCCCGAGGGCCTGCCGCTGATCGCCGCCGGCGCCGACAAGGCCTGCGACGTGCTCGGCGCCGGCGGCGTGCAGTCGGGCACGGCCTGCCTGTCCTACGGCACCACCGCCACCATCAACACCACGCGCCGCAAATATCGGGAAATCACCCCGCTGATCCCGCCCTATCCCTCGGCGATTCCCGACCATTACAACAACGAGGTGATGATCTACCGCGGCTTCTGGATGGTCAGCTGGTTCAAGCGGGAGTTCGGCCTGGACGAAACGCAGCGGGCCGCGCAGCTGGGCGTCGAGCCCGAAGCGCTGTTCGATGCACTGGTCGACAGCGTGCCGGCCGGCTCGATGGGCCTGCTGCTGCAGCCCTACTGGTCGCCGGGCATCCGCGAACCGGGGCTGGAAGCGAAGGGTGCGATCATCGGCTTCGGCGACGTGCATACCCGCGCGCATGTCTACCGGGCGATTCTCGAAGGCCTGGCCTATGCGCTGCGCGCGGGCAAGGAGCGCATCGAGCGGCGCTCGGGGATCCCGATCACGCGCCTGCTGGTCTCCGGCGGCGGCTCGCAGAGCGATGCGGCGATGCAGCTGACCGCGGACATCTTCGGCTTGCCGGCCGAGCGCCCGCACACCTACGAGACCTCGGGCCTGGGCGCAGCGATCGACTGCGCGGTGGGGCTGCGCCTGCACCCGGATTTCCCCACCGCGATCGCCACGATGACCCGGGTCGGCAAGGTCTTCCTGCCCCGCCCCGAGGCACAGCGCATCTATGAACGCCTCTATCGCGAGGTCTACCTGCGCATGTACCGGCAACTCAAGCCGCTGTATCGCGACATCCGTGCGATCACCGGCTATCCGGCGTAGCAGGCATCCTGCACAACCTCGTTCCTGGCACTTGCTGTGGAGCGCACCCTGTGCGCGAAAGCTCTTTGGATGTGTCCCGGCTTTCGCGCACAGGGTGCGCTTCTACAAATCGGGTTATTCTTCGCCGTGCTTTCATCAACGACAAAGGCCACCCGCTGAGGTGGCCTTTGTCGTTGATGGGATTGGTGGGCCGTGCAAGGATCGAACTTGCGACATCTGCCTTGTCGAGGCAGCGCTCTACCGCTGAGCTAACAGCCCGTCCCGCGGCGATCGCGCCGCGCGAGCCGCGCAGTATACGGGAGCGGCCTGTGCTGGACAACATCCCGGCGCCACGGACGGGCCGCCATGAACCGGCGCCTCAGCGCAGCGCCTGTTCCCGCAACTGGTGGATCTGGTCGCGCACCCGGGCGGCGTCCTCGAACTCCAGGTTCTGCGCGTGCTTGTACATCTGCGCTTCCAGTTTCTTCAGCAGGCCGGCCGCCTGCTGCGCATTCAGCCCACCGTAATCGCCGGCCGGCTCGGCCACCGCGCGCCCACGCGGCGCCTTGCTGCCGCGGCGATTGCCGGCCTCGCTGCGCGCGCCTTCCATGATGTCGGCGATGCGCCGCACGATCGTGGTCGGGGTGATGCCCTGCGCCAGGTTCCACGCGATCTGCTTCTCGCGGCGGCGCGCGGTCTCGTCCATCGCCGCCTGCATCGAGCGGGTGACCTGGTCGGCGTACAGGATCGCCTTGCCGCGCACGTTGCGGGCGGCGCGTCCCATGGTCTGGATCAGCGAGCCGGTGGAGCGCAGGAAGCCCTCCTTGTCGGCGTCCAGCACCGCCACCAGCGACACCTCGGGCATGTCCAGCCCCTCGCGCAGCAGGTTGATCCCGACCAGCACGTCGAACACGCCCAGCCGCAGGTCGCGGATGATCTCGCTGCGTTCGACCGTCTCGATGTCCGAATGCAGGTAGCGCACCCGCACATTTTTCTCGCTGAGGTATTCGGTGAGGTTTTCGGCCATCCGTTTGGTCAGCGTGGTGACCAGCACGCGATCGCCCATCGCCACCCGCTTGTGCACCTCGCCGAGCAGGTCGTCGACCTGGGTGCGCACCGGGCGCACCTCCACTTCCGGGTCGACCAGGCCGGTCGGGCGTACCAGCAGCTCGACCACGGCACCGCCGGATTTCTTGAGCTCGTAGTCGCGCGGCGTGGCGGAGATGTAGATCGCCCGCGGCACGCGCTGCTCCCACTCCTCGAAGCGCAGCGGCCGGTTGTCCAGCGCCGACGGCAGGCGGAAGCCGAACTCGACCAGGGTCTCCTTGCGCGAGCGGTCGCCCTTGTACATCGCGCCGAGCTGCGGCACGCTGACGTGCGACTCGTCCACCACCAGCAGGCCGTCGGCCGGCAGGTAGTCGAACAGGGTCGGCGGCGGCTCGCCGGGCGCGCGCCGGCTCAGGTGGCGCGAGTAGTTCTCGATGCCCTGGCAGTAGCCGACCTCGGCCATCATCTCGATGTCGTAGCGCGTGCGCTGATCGAGCCGCTGCGCCTCCAGCAGCTTGTTGTCCTTGTACAGCTGCTCCAGCCGCTCCTTCAGCTCGACCTTGATCGTCTCGATCGCGTTGAGCACGCTCTCGCGCGTGCTGGCGTAATGCGTGCGCGGGTAGACCGTGTAGCGCGGCACCTTGCGCACCGTCTCGCCGGTGAGCGGATCGAACAGCGACAGGTTCTCCACCTCGCCGTCGAACAGCTCGATGCGCAGCGCCTCGGTTTCCGACTCGGCCGGAAACACGTCGATGATCTCGCCGCGTACACGATAGGTGCCGCGACGCAGCTCCATCTCGTTGCGGGTGTACTGCAGCTCGGTCAGCTGGTGGATCAGCTTGCGCTGTTCGATGCGCTCGCCGCGGGCCAGGATCAGCCGCAGCGACAGGTAGTCCTCCGGATTGCCCAGGCCGTAAATCGCCGACACCGTGGCCACGATGATCGCGTCGCGCCGCGACAGCAGCGCCTTGGTCGCCGACAGTCGCATCTGCTCGATGTGCTCGTTGATCGAGGCGTCCTTCTCGATGAAGGTGTCCGACGCCACCACGTAGGCTTCCGGCTGGTAGTAGTCGTAATAGCTGACGAAGTACTCCACCGCGTTGTCGGGGAAGAACTCCTTGAACTCGCCATACAGCTGCGCGGCCAGGGTCTTGTTCGGCGCCATCACGATGGTCGGCCGCTGCACCCGCTCGATCACGTTGGCGATGGTGTAGGTCTTGCCCGAGCCGGTGACGCCGAGCAGCGTCTGCGCGGCCAGGCCGGCCTCGAAACCCGCGACCAGGCGCTCGATCGCCAGCGGCTGATCGCCGGCGGGCCGATAGGGGGAAACGAGCTGGAAACGGTCGGTCATCGATGCCATATGTGGGTGCGGCAGCGCATTTTAAATCGACGCTGCTGACAGCGCGTGTCAGCAGATACCCACAGGATTGCCGGCATCCGGCCGCTGGGCACGGCGCGCCAGGGGCGGCAGGATGCGGGTTCGCGGCAACGCAGGAGCGACGCCATGGCCTTGCGCCACTATCCCGAGCCCCGTCATCGACACGCCGGCATGACCTTGATCGAGCAGATCATGGTGCTGGCGATCGTCGCGGTCCTGACCAGCATGGCCGTGCCGCCGATGCGCAGTCTGCTCGCCCGCAATCGGCTGCAGGCCGCCCAGATGGATTTCATCGCAGCGCTGCAGCACGCCCGCGGCACCGCCATCATGAGCGGCAGGCGCACGCTCTTTTGTCCGACCCGCGATGGCAGCAGCTGCAGCGACGCGATGCACTGGGACAGCGGCTGGCTGCTGGGCCACGACAGCGATGACGATCGTCAACCGGACCATGGAGCGCTGTATGTCGGCAGCGGCTACGCCGGCAAATTGACCATACTGAGCAGCGTCGGCCGGCACTATGTGCGCTTTCGCCCTGACGGCAGCGCCCGCGGCAGCAACATCACCCTGCTGTTCTGCCAGGTCGGCCACGCCGAGCATGCACTGAGCGTGGTGGTCTCCAACGCCGGCCGCGTTCGCGGCGCCCCGGCCAGCGCCCGTCAGGCCGCCACCTGCGCCCAGACGAACTGAGCTGGCATGCCATGATGCAAAAAGCCGGCTGATGCGCCGGCTTTTTTTGTGAAAGATGGCGTCCGAAGCTGGACTCGAACCAGCGCCCCCCTGATTAACAGTCCGCTGCTAAATCAATAGGTTACGGAAAGCCTAGCGAAGCTTGACGAAGGCTGGGGAAGCTAAAAGAAGTTTGCAATCAGAAGCTTGGCGAAGTCTGGCGAAGAGTCGACGAACTGAGCGGTGTACCGCTGGTGTACCGAAATTCGTCCCCGTCCGCAGGAATGAAAACCCGCCAATTATGCGCATCACCTGCAGCGGCAGGGCTCAGCGTGGCGGGTGTGTTGGACGCACGGTAACACCGTAAGCCCTGTGCAGCGACCTCAATGGTCAGCAGCACCCGTCGCGAACGCGGTGATGGCAGCGGCGTCGGCGATCGGAACGGTTTGCACGCCTTTGTCACGCAGGTCGCCAAGAATTTCGTCGGCGGCCGTCCGTGCACGATCAATCCTCGCGTCGGGCATCTTCACTGCGAACAACATGGCGTCAGGAAGCAGGTTGTGCCGCTGCATTCGCTGCACACGATCCACCCAGCGGCCACCCACCTCGTACACAAGATTTGGCACATCCTTGGCCAGGTCGAGCGGCTTGATGGCGAGCTGTGTGCGCCCTTCGCGCCTGTGCACAAAGGGTACGTGGATGTGCAAATCCTCGTTGCCGATGTCGCCTTCCTGGAAATGGTCACGCAGGTTGGCCTTGTACAAAATCTCGCGTACACCACGAATCAGTATCTGATCGTGATAGGCCTTGTCGGCAAAATCTCTTTCCACCACGGTGGCGAACAGCTGGTTCAAGGTGTCCGCAGGCTCCCCGGCAAGAATCACGCGGGTTTCGCCAAAGCGCAGCAACGCCTCCCGTGGACGGGTGAGCCCGGCAAAGGTCTGCTGCACGAAGCCTTGGTTTCCTGTGCCCCGCTCACGCACCAACTCTCCGAGGCGATCCAGCTCGTCTTTCAGATAAGCCATCGCCTCGCGATAGATGCGCTTGTCCAACTGCTCGAAGAAACCGGTGATGCGGCCGGTCTTCATTGACCGGCATCAGGCGCGCACCGAAATAGCCGGTCGCCGGGCATGCCAGCACCACGCCGACATTGGCGAACTCGCCCGTTTCTGCATAGGGCAGAAAGCGGATGATCGCGTATTGGCAGGCGAACCTGTTCATGGCGCTAGCCTCCAGAAATCTTCATGCGTGCAGCAGTTCAATAGTGAGCAGTCGCCAAGTGCTGCTCGACTTCTGCCGCCAGTAGCTGGCCAAATTCATCAGCCTGTTGCTCGCCAAAAATTTTTGGTTCGACGGGCATTTTCTTGAGGATGCTCAAGGCATTCTCGTACGCTCCAGTCAGGGCTTCATCCTGGGGGGCGCCCACCAGAAAGTACATCTGGAAAGCCTCCACCCCGGCACCATGCACGCTGGCAATTCTTCCCAGCCAGCGATGAGCCTTGTCACGGATAGTCTCAGCCGATGCCAAGTCAAAGGACACGGGTTCAAGGCAGTGCAGCACGCCATTTTTCCACGTGTGCTTGAATTCCAGTTCGTCGTCCGCGACCACGAGGGTCTTGGGCTCGAAGTAACGCAAAAGCTGCCTCGTCTCTAGTGTGCGTTTGAAGCTGCGCCATACATCTTCGTCAACCCGCCGTTCTCGGGACGAACGCTCTTCATAGCGCATGACCATGCGATCAAACAGCTTCTCCAAGGTCGCCGCCGGGTCGGCACTGCGTCCAGCCCCCATCGGTGACCACTGCAGAGAGCTATCGTCGTTGGGGAGAACACGCTTTGCCAAGTCCAGCACTGTATCGACGTTGGCGAACGGCAGTTGCTCTTGAAGCTCAGACCCGATCCGATCGAACTGCGCCTGGATATAGTGCATCAACGATTTGAAGTGTTCGGGATTGATGCCCGGAAACGTCTTGTTCAATCGGCCATACGTCGGACGGCACAAGGCTCCTGCAAAGCGGGCTTCGGAAGCGAACAATGCCACGCCAACGTTGATGAACTCGCCTGTCGTGGTGTCATGCACATAGCGCAGCACCACGTAGCTATACGCGCAAGTTGTGGTCATGAAAGTACCCTCACGATCTCGGCCAAGGCCGGTCCGATATTGTCCCTCAGCTCGGCCACGAAACCCAGTGTCTGATCTGCCACGCCAGAACCCTCTTTCCACTGCGCAGGCAGGGCATGCCTATAGTCTTCAATTCGTTGATCCGTAACAGCCTGCCAGGCGCCCTCCAACCGGCTCAAGTCGTAGCTCTTCCCCGACAGTCCTGTAAAAAGCACGTGAGCATTGCCGTTGATGGCTTGGAGCGCTCCGGGCTTCCACGGTGGCTTCCAGCCGATGATTCCTTCGGTCATGAATGCCAGCTCATGGTCGAAGATGGCAAAACTTCGCCCGTCGAACAACAGGTTGGGATTGTCTGGTCGCCGATCCGGATTCTGGATCAGGTTATCGAAAGCGAAGATCTCTACCGCTTGCTGACGTACCGCCACCGGGATGGATTTTCCTGTCGGCAACAACGTGAAGCCTGGCGGCAGTTTGGATGAGCCGAACGCCACCGGAGAACTGGCACGCAGCCGAGCTGCCAATTCAGCCTGCGCTGAAGGCAGGCACTGTATGAATGGTTCATCGAACGACACCAGAAAAGGCTCAGGCACCGGTAGATCCAGGTCCGCAGCCAACATGGCGGAAATTGCCTCAACCACCAAACCGCCCAATCGTCGTTCGCACCCCGCTGAAAACTTGGCGACCAATTCGATATCCGATCCGTCGGCCCGCGCGCACTCCAGCAAGCATGGCCATGTCTTGCCGCTAGTCATTCGACGATCAAATCTCTCGGCCTTAACAAGCTCAAGCATCAGCAGGCTCCAAACAGGCGTTCGAGGGTGGCGGGGAGTAGAGCGGCGTTGGCGGCGCGCAGTGCAGCGTGCCGTGCCTTGAGGGCAGTGGTAGCAGGGACGGTGGCCTCTAGCAAATCCAGTTGCGAACGTGGTGGAAGCCAAAGCTTGTGGTTCAGTAGTTGGAATGGCTGAACGCGTTGGCGTCGGTCGCCGAGGCCCTTGCTGCCGTGGGTGATCTGCTCCCAGACTCGCGGCGAACGGAAATAGGCATAGAGAAAGGCTGGCGACGCACGCGCCGGGTCGATGTTGAAGGTAGGGAACTCGTTGGAAACGAACGCGCCGTCGTGTTCCTGCCCGACGATGGCATATGCGCCCTCGAAAGCGAACAGCCGGCTGTAGAGAAATTGGCCAGCGCGAATTCGATACAGCGTCGAGGCACTGGTTATAGAGCCGTCAATGGGCGGCTTGGTGAACAGTCCTCGGGCAAAGCTCAACACGCCCACATTCGGGTAACTCTCATCGGCATGTACTGCTACCGGGTCAGGCGCCGACTCCAACACGTCTCCAAGACGACCTTCAGTCCAACCTTGGGCATGGCGCTCCTCATCCGTCATATCGCTTCGCGTCGCCAATGCGATCAGCAGACGATCAGCATCGGTCTCGATGGCGTCGAGATGAACGGCCAGTTGCCGGGTCTTGTCGGCCAGCGCGTCAAGGTGGGCGACGATGGCTTGCTGTTCGGCCAGCGATGGCAGCGGGATCTCCTGCGCAAGGAAACGTTCTTCCTTGATTCGCACACGATTCGTTGTGCCTTCGCTGGCTGCCTTGCAGAGATCAACGAAGACTGTCGATCGCACGAGCCAGCCCATATACGCCGGGTCGCAGCGTTTCGGGTAGCTGAATATGAAGGAAGGAAAGTCGTTGCTGACGATGGCTCCATCCAGCTCTGGCGGAACAATCCCAATAGCACCGTTCCGCGCGTCGATCTTCGACAGGATGAGCTGGTTCGCGCGCACAAAGCGCCGCTTTGTCGTCACATCACTGCCACGAACCTTTCCGCGGCTGACGACACCTTTGCCCCACAGCCTGATCGTGACTTCGTGGTACTCGCCGTCTGCCGTGAGCACGGTCGGCTCTTCGGCCCGCGCAAGCAACTCACCAAGCGCGATGCACGACGATTGCCTCACGCCGCCACCTCGCCCACAAGTTTCTCGATCTCTCCCAGTAGCCGCTGCACTTCAGCCTCGTGGCTGCGCATGCTGGCGATCAGATCCTTCGGGTGAGCATGCTCCAGATCCTGCTTTGCATTGGGATTCTTCAGATCGAGGTTGTAACCGCGCTCAACGACCTCGGCGGCAGTGGTCTTCCACGCCTGCGGGCCTTCCTCGCGGTCGTTCCACCAGGCGAGGCAATCGGCAAACTCTTCGTACTGCAACGCTGCGGTCTTGGAGTATTTCTTGCGACCTGCCGGCATCGGCAATTCATAGAACCAGATGTCACCGGTGCGGCCGTTACGGTCGAAGAACAGCAGATTGGCGGGAATGTCGGTGTACGGCGCGAACACACCTTGCGGCAGGCGCACAACGGTGTGCAGGTTGAAGTCCTTGAGCAACTGCTGCTTGATCAACGCGGCTACGCCATCACCGAACAACGTGCCGTTGGGCACCACCACGGCGGCACGACCGCCCTTGTCGGCACCGAAGCCGACCATGCGCAGTTTGCGCATGATGTACTGCAGGAACAGCAGCGCGGTTTCGGACGTCTGCATGGTCGGCGGGAAGTTGGCCTTGACGCCGGCCTCTTCCTCGCCACCGAACGGCGGGTTGGTGAGGATCACGTCCACGCGCTGATCGTGCCCGATCTCGGTGAGACGTTGCTGCAAGGTGTTGCCATAGGCGATCTGCGGCGCTTCCAGCCCGTGCAGCAGCAGGTTCATCTGCACCAGCATGTAGGGCAGCGGTTTAGCCTCCTGACCGAACAGCGTGTCTTGCTGCAATTGTCGACGCTGGGCTGGGATTTTCACCTGCCGTGCAAGATAGTCGTAGGCTTCGACCAGGAAGCCGCCGGTGCCGCAGGCGGGGTCGAGCACGGTTTCACCCAGCTGCGGCGCAGTGACCTCGACCATGAAGCGCACCACCGGGCGCGGTGTGTAGAACTCGCCGCTGTCGCCCGAAGCGTCGCGCATCTCGCGCAGCATCGACTCGTACAGATGCGAGAGGGTATGCACCTCCTCGCTGCGGGTGAAATGGATGGCGTTGACCTTGTTCAGGATGTCGCGCAGCAGATAGCCGCTGACCATGCGGTTCTGCACGCCCTTGAACACGTTGGCGATGACGCTGCGCTGGCCGTTGTGATCGTCGCGCTCGGCCTGCGCACGCAGGTAGGCGAACAGGCCGGGGCCGCGCTGGCCATCCGGGCGCATGGCCTCGTCCTGATTGAGGAAGGCCAGCAGCTCGTCGCCGTTGATGCCGTCGGGCTGCGCGGCCCAATCACGCCAGCGGTAAGGGCTGTCGATGATCGACTGATACGGCGTGCCGTCCAGCTCGGCCTCCTCTTCGTGACGGCGTTCGAGGTCGTCGAGGAACTTGAGGAACATCACCCAGGTGAGCAACGGCAGGCGATCGGCGTCGCCGTTGAGCCCCTTGTCCTTGCGCAGGATCTGGCGCGCAGACTTGATCAGGACAGACAGTTGCTGGGCGGTAGTCTGCTGGGGTTTGGCGGATTTCTTGATACGGGGCATGAGTCGAGTCGGTTACTGGTACAGCGCCGTCTGCAATCGGGTGACGGCTTCGCGCAGGGCGAGCACGCCGCCGAAGTGGCGGTTGGCGATTTCGGAAGGGCTGCCGAAGCGGTCGAAGGGTCGCACCTTCAACAACTCGGACAGGTGGCTGAACTGGATGATGCCGCGTTCCACATAGCGATCGAGCAGCAGGTCGAGGATTTCCCGTGCGGTGTCCCCGTGCAGAGCGAACAGGTCTTGGCTGTTCTTGCGTGCCTGTTCGGCCCTCTGGCGGCGGGTTAGCAGCGGCGCGTTCCAGGCCAGGTGGCAAAGCAGGTCGAACGGATCGGCATCGGACTGACCACTGGCGGAAGCGAGCTCGTCGAAACTGATCTGGCGTTCGGCCAGCTCGTGCAGTACGTCGGCGCGCGTATCCGGCTTGGCCCAGGCCACTTGCAACTCGTCCCGGTTCGGAAACAGCGAGCGCACCGTGCGCGCCGAGTACTCGGTATAGCGCACCACTTGCAGCTTCTTGCCGTCTGCGTCGAGGTCGTACACCAGGTGGCCGATGACTGCGACGTTGCCGCCATCGACATAGAACTTGCGCGGATCGCCGGATGCCTCGCTGGTGATTTCGGCATCCAGCATGCCGGGCTCAACCGCCGGATCGAACTCGGCGGTTTCGTCCTGCTCGGCGATGGCTTCCTGCGCCTTCACGGCGCCCTGCTCGTCGATCGTGACCTGCTCGATCTGCGCCGGGTCGCCGTCGAAATCCTTGTCGGCAAAATGCTGGGTGGCCGTGCCGGTGAAGTCGATGATGTTGAAGAACTCCTTGCCGTAGTCCACCCGCAGGCGCGTGCCACGGCCGATGATCTGCTTGAACTCGGCACGCGAACCCACCACGCGGGCCAGCACCACGTTCTTCACTGTCTCGGCATCGACGCCGGTGGTCAGCAGCTGCGACGTGGTGAGGATGGTCGGCGTGGGATTGTCGATGTCCTGAAAGTCGCTGAGGTGCCCCAGGCCGATGCTGCCCTCGTCGGAAGTGACGCGGCAGACGTAATCGGGATACTGCTTGACCAGGTCGCTATTGAGGTTGATCAGCTCCTGCCGCATCTCGGCGGCATGTTCCTGATCGACACAGAACACCAGGGTCTTGGCAAAGCGATCGGTGCTCTTGAGGAAATCGCTCAGATGCCTGGCAATGGCTTTTGTGCGTGCGCGCAAGGCCACCACCTGTTCAAAATCCTTGGTCTGGTACTCGTCATCGGGAATCGGGCGGCCGTAACGATCCAGCTCATCCTTGTTCGGCCGCCAGCCGGCGGCATCGGCCGTGGTGATGACGCGATGCACGCGATACGGCGCAAGGAAGCCGTCCTCGATGCCCTGCCGCAGGTTGTAGGTATAGACGGGATTGCCGAAATACTCGTAGCTGTCACGCGACTCGTCACGCAAGGGTGTGGCGGTCATGCCGAAATGCACGGCGGAGGTGAAGTAGTTCAGCACGCGACGCCAGTTGCTGTCGTCGCGCGACGAACCGCGATGGCACTCGTCGATGACGATCAGGTCGAAGAAGTCCGGGCGGTACTGGCGGAACAGGTCGTCGTCGCTGCCATTGGTGAGCGACTGGTAGATACCGAAGTACATGTCCCGTGCCTGACTCGGATCGGCACTGCTGATCTTGTGGCGGGCATCGCCGAAGGGAGCAAACATCTTGTCCTTGGGGTCGTCGACAAGGAGGTTGCGATCGGCGAGGAACAGGATTTTTGGACGGCGGTATTCGCCCGCACGGTTCCAGCGACTGTTCCACAGCTTCCAGCACACCTGGAACGCCACGCAGGTCTTGCCGGTGCCGGTGGCCAGCGTGACCAGTACGCGCTGCTGGCCCAGCAGAATCGCCTCGATCACCCGGTTGATCGCGATGTCCTGGTAGTAGCGAGGAATCTTGCCCGACGCGAGGTTGTACGGCTCCAGCCAGTGCTTGGCGGACGGCTCCGGCAGTCGGGTGCCGCTGCTGCGTCGCGCCCAGAGTTCGTCGGGGTTCGGGTAACGCTCGATCTCGCGTTCGGTGCCGGTGTCGTAGTCGATTTCGATGATGCGGTGGCCGTTGGTGGCGTAGGCGAAGCGCAGGCCCAGCATCTCGGCGTACTCACGCGCCTGCTGCACGCCGTTCTCGGCCGGCAGGCCGGCTTCCTTCGCTTCGACCACGGCGATCGGGAAGTCCCGGCGCAGGTACAGGATGTAATCGGCTCGACGCTGCTTGCCACGACGTGGCTTGCCGCCTACCAGCGCGATGCGCCCGGCGGTGATCGCGTGCTGCTCGCCGATGGCGTGCGGCGACTTGCCCCAACCGGCCTGCTGCAATGCAGGCGTGACGAACTCTCGACAGGTATCGGCTTCGGTAAGTACCAGGCTTTCGTCCATGCTCATCGCTTTGTGGTATCGGGCGATGACGTGGACAGCTCGGATTTTCCCGGTATCACGCCCCTGCCCCTGCAGAGCCGCACTGTGTCACGCATGCCAATTCCGGGCAACCTGACGAAGGTTGGCGAAGAGGAGCCCGTCATCGACCCCGTCACTTACGCCTACCCAGCAATTCGGAACGGCCGACCACGGGCTTTTCCACCTTCAACTTCGGCGGGTCGGAGAAGCCATTGAAGGCATCGCCCAGCGCGGCTCTGCTCGACGCCGGATCGCCCAGCGCATAGACCCGCTTGTCGCGCAGGCCGGTGACGCCTTCTTCCCACGCCAGCAGCATGCGCTTGCCGATGTCGGCAAAGCCCGGATGCTCGACCATCGCCGCGCGTACCGCCGGAGCCACTTCGCTGACCGCCTGGCCGATCGCCTCGACGATCTGCAACTGCTCCTTCACCGCGATGCCGAAGGTGGCAGCGATGAACTTCTGCAGGGTCTTGCCCGGTGCCCAGGTCTTCTTGCCCATGAAGCCGATGCCGGGCGGGTTGTTCTGATAGCCGGCATACACGCTGGTGGTGAGCATGTCGTATACCGGCGCGAGATGGACATCGGCGCGCGAGGTGTACAGCAGCGCGATGTTCTTGGCGTGGCAATCGGCGTTGCGCAGCGCGTAGGTGAGCAGCAGCGTGGTGGCGAATTGGCGGAAGGTATCGAGTCGTTGCGTGCCGGGCACATGATCGCGCACCGCCTTGGCGATGCGTTCCCAGGTGGTTTCGTACTTGGCCGACGGACGCAGGCCCAGCAGCGCGCAGAAGTCCTCCATGCCCCAATGCGGCTGGCCGTGCTCATCCACGTCGAAACGATGCACGACCAATGCCTGGCCATCATGGGAGATTTCGGTGGTGGCGGTCGGCGCCACCTTGGCCGCGACCTGCATGCACAGGTGCTCGTTCAATGCCACGAACGGCAGCAGGCGCGATGAACCCTTGATGATGTGTCGGCGCGTGAGCAGGGTGGCTTTCTTGTGCGGCCCCAGCGCGACGCGCTCGTCCTGCACGTCAAGAAACTTCGGCACCACGCCGGACACGCCGCTGGCTGCATGCTGCCGCACCAGCTCCGCGAACGCCTCCTCGGAGTTGTCACCCTGCAGCAGCGCGGACACTTCCACCGGCTCGGCCGGCTGATCCAGCTTCGCACCCGGCACGGCAACCTGCAGACGCCCGACCATGTTGCGGCCGACCACGGACAACAACGCCAGCGGACTGGCACCGACGTGCGGCCCGAACTGCTCCTGCAGTACCTGCAGCAGATAGCCCTCGGGCAGGTTCATCTGCAGCACTGGCGGCAGCGTGTCGTCCCAGCCCCAGGACTCGGTGCGCACCGGCATGGTCAGCGAGACGAAATCGTCGGGCGCGGTGCCTGCGTGGTAGCTCAGCACGCTGCGGAAATCGCCCACCGGTTCCAGTACGGCGACATCGCGACCGAGCACGTAGACCGAGAGCTTCATGCGCCGCCGCGCTCCTTGCGCAGCTCATCGAGCGAACCGGACGATCCCATCTCCCTGAATTGCATTTCCATGCCCAGCACGGCCAGTATGGCCAGCAATTTGCGCGAGCCGAATTCGGCCGAGCGGCCGCGCTCGAAACGCGACAGCGATTCCGCCGTGACGCCGGCCTTGGCGGCGACCACAGCCTGCTTCAGGTCAAGCATCTTGCGTCGGGCGGCAACGGCCTCGCCGAGTTCCGATAGGGTCTGCATATGATATTAGCGTCAAGTTTGTCCGAAATTGCCGACATTATTGACGTAAATATCAAATAACGCAATCCAGCGTAACGCCCGCAAATTGGGACAGCTGTCGACCAAGCTGCTGGTTGGCATACAAGCCCGCTCGAAGCGTCGCAAGCCTAGCCCTGAGAGCTGCTCCCTCCATCGGGTGCAACTGGGACAAGCGCCCTACGCGCCCTGAGACTCGACTGAACTCAGATTTGAAGCTCACTGAATCGGTCGAATTCCACCTACTGAGCACTTCGAGCTGATGGACGGCTGCGCGTATGTTCTGCCGCTCTCTCGTCATCAAAGCCGGGCGCGTGTTGACCATGAGCTTGGTGGTCAACATGCGACCGTTGCCACGTCGGATTTCGTGCTTTGACCTTTTGGCCTTGAGACCTTTTGCAGCCATGAGTCCATAGACTCCAGCGATGCAACAGCCAATCCTCTCGTTACTAAGCTTCTCCTTGGACGAGAAGGTCACGTCATCAACGTAACGGGAATACGAAATCCCTTTATCCCGAAGGTTCTCATACAACCGCCACTCCCGGTCCCAAAAAGCGAGATTCGCGAGGTACGAGCTGGTGATTGCGCCTTGGGGCAGCGCGCCATCCTTTACCGTCAAGGCTGTCAGCAGCCGCGCCACTTCTGGCGCAAACCGAAAAAAATTCGCCCAGATCGAGTACACAACTTTCGCGTCTGTGCTCGGGAAGAAGTTTTTGATGTCCTCGGTTACGACTATGGCGGCCCCGGTATGTAAAGCCGCGTTTCTTCGCGCATCGCGCCCTTTCAGACTACCCGTAAGGTAATCGGGAAATACGACTCTCTGAAAGAACTGTGTCTGCAGCCGTCGATGGATATTTTTGAGCACGGGAAACGCATCAAACGTACGACGGATGCTGCCATCAACCTTGATGATTGGCTTAGCGTCCCGATACAAGCTGCTGGCTGCATCACCGATTCGCTGCAGTTCGGCAACGGACAATCCAAGCGACCGGCTTAGAGCCGCCAGAGATCGGACTGGGCTGGAAGTGTACTTAGGCTGGGCTGCCGTGTGGTTCATTGAGCAAATCCAACGCAGTCATAGCCAACCTACCGGCAAGATCCTTGTCGATGCCCGAAAGCTCTCCTCGGTCTGCTCCTAAAAAGAACAGGATCTCCAACGGCACCCTTAGACCGGCGGCAATTTTTTGCACGGTAGAGAGCGTGGGATCTCGCTTGGAGTTTTCAAGCATTGACAAGTAGGAGACCGAACAACCAGCCAGCTTGGCCAGGTCGGCCTGGCTAAGCTGGCGCCTTGTACGGCACATTTGAATGGCACCGCCGATGTTCATACGAGCTCTCCAAAACATGAAAGGCTTGCTGTGTCTATCGTCTCCATCTCCATCAGCTCATCAGATCAGTGATGTTCGTCACCAGCCGTATCACTTTGCCGATCAGTTCCAGCACACGATCACCCCAATACAGCGCGGAGAGGGATTTCGAGCGGGTTCCGTCCTGCTCTAGTGATGCAACTACTGCTTCGATTTCTTCGATGACGCTGGTGTCGAGTTGGCCTTGGTAAGCATCGCGCAGTTGCTTGAGCAAACGGATGCTGCTTTCTTTGGTATGGCTATCCATGTGGATAACTCCTTCGCCGGGCATCATTACCCGCCGTCAGTAGCAATGAGCCGGAAGGAGCCAACCCGACACCACAAGCCAATCACCATTCCGACGCTTCAGACCACGCCGTCACAACAAGCCCATGCCTGCTGCATACGTGATCCTTCGCACGTTGTGTCGAGGTGGCCTGATGTACGAGGTGACCCGACACACGTGCCGCGACATAGCTTCACCAATGGATCGTGAAGCGCCCCGTTCAGCTGGGGCCGACTAGCTAGCTCTTCGCTATTGAAAAAGAAGTAGAACCATTCACCAAATACAGCTCAACCGAGCGGTAACACTCGGCCTGGAACCAAGATAGTTGCGACTGAGCCCGTTGTCAATAAATTTCACTGACAGTGAATATTACGCCGCAAGCAGCGACTGCCGTCGACCGCCCCGGCGGGCTCCAGAAGACGACGGACTGTCTGGTGCTCCGACGCGCCACGCTCGATGTAGACACCGCGCACCATCTCATCCTCGGTGCGGCGCGCCCAGTCTTTGGCGTCACGTTGAGTACGAAAAGTCTTGGCCGTGGTCGGCCAACCCTGCTTGCAGATGACGGCCTTCCACGTCGCCGAGGGTGTTCGCACAATCGTTGCCATGAAGCGCTCCAGTATCGGCTCTGTACTGAAACTGTACCTCTGGACGAATCACAGAGTCGAACGCAAACACGGCCGGCTTGTCGATGTTTCCAAAAAAGCAAAGGCCAGCAAATGGTTTGCCGGCCTTTGAAGATGGCGCCCGAAGCTGGACTCGAACCAGCGACCCCCTGATTAACAGTCAAGTGCTCTAACCAGCTGAGCTATTCGGGCGTGAGCTGCGTAGTTTGTCGGCGCCGCATCGGGCTGTCAAGCCGGCGCCGGCGGATTATCGGCCAAGCTCAGCCGGTGCATACCCGATAGCACGGCACGTACGCGCTACCGCCCGGCAACTTCATCCGATGCTGCGCGACGAACCCCTGCAGCAGTTCGTCCAGCGCGCGCATGATGTCCGCGTCGCCATCGATCTCGAACGGGCCGCGCTGTTCGATCGCCAGCACGCCCTCTTCCTTGACGTTGCCGGCCACGATGCCGGAGAACGCCCGGCGCAGATCCGCCGCCAGCTCGTGCAGCGGACGATCGCGGCGGATCTGCAGCGCGCGCATCGCCTCGTGGGTGGGGCGGAACGGCGTCTGGAATGCCAGCGGAACCTGCAGCGCCCAGTTGAAGAAGAACGCGTCCCGGGTGTCCAGCCGGTTCTGGCGCACCTTGTCGAGACCCTTGACCATCGTTCGCGCCACCACCGCCGGGTCATCCACGATGATCCGGTAATGCCGGGCCACCTGGTCGCCCAGGGCCAACCGCAGGAAGCGGTCGATCTGTTCGAAATACTCGGCCGATTGCCGCGGGCCGGTGAAGATCAGCGGGAACGGCGTGCCGGCGTTGTCCGGGTGCAGCAGGATGCCGAGCAGGTAGAGGATCTCCTCGGCGGTGCCGACACCGCCGGGAAACACGATGATGCCGTGGCCCATGCGCACGAATGCCTCGAGCCGCTTCTCGATATCCGGCATGATCACCAGATGGTTGACGATCGGGTTCGGCGACTCGGCGGCGATGATGCCCGGCTCGGTGATGCCGACATAGCGATTGTGCCGGCGACGCTGCTTGGCATGGGCGATCGTCGCGCCCTTCATCGGCCCCTTCATCGCGCCCGGACCGCAACCGGTGCAGATATCCATGCCGCGCAGACCCAGTTGATAACCGACCAGCTTGGTGTAGTCGTACTCCTCGCGCGAGATCGAATGGCCGCCCCAGCACACCACCAGGCTGGGGTCGATGTTCGGCTTCAGGATGCGTGCATTGCGCAGGATCTCGAATACGGCCTGGGTCAGCGCGGCCGAACCCTCCAGACCGCCTTTCATCGTTTCCAGCTGGGTCGCGACGTAGACGATGTCGCGCACCACCGCCACCAGCAACTCGTTGACGCCGCGGATGATCTGGCCGTCCACGAAGGCCTGTGCCGGGGCGTGGCTGAGTTCGATCTTGATGCCGCGATCCTGCTGCAACACCTGGATGTCGAAATCCGGATACTGCTCCATGACCACGCGCGGATCGTCGCTGATGCTGCCGGAGGTCAGCACGGCCAGCGCGCAACGACGCAGCAGTGCATGCAGGCCCGAATCACTGGCACCGCGCAGGCGCACCACTTCGTTGCGGGAGAGGATATCCAGCCCGCCGATCGGCGAGATGCGCGCGCTGACGGTGGCGGCCTTGCCGGCCGCACCGGTAACCGTGTCATTCATTCGGGTCGATCTCCATTTTTGCTCGAACAGGTTGCACCAGTCCCGCAGCTTCCCGCGCCGGCCGCCGCGCGGTCAAGCATCAGCAAAAAGCCGGCACCCTGGCGGGCACCGGCTTGAGCTTTTGCACACTGGCCCTGGATCAGAAGGTGTAGCGCAAGGTGAGCATCGCCGACCAGCGCGAGACCACGCGGGTCGGGTTGCTGCCGGCGTCGTACGTGGTCAGCGACTGCGGCTGATAGTTGCCATTCTTGTCGGTGGGCAGGTAGTACACGTACTGGCCCTGCGCGTTGACGCCGTTGTAGCCGGCAAGCGTGCGGGTGCCATACACGGTGTACTGGGTCTGCCCCCACTTCTTGTCGAGGACGTTCAGGAAGTTGTAGACATCCAGACGCAACTCACCCTTGTTGCCCGGGAAGATACCCGGCACTTCCTGCGAGAAGCTCATGTCGAGCTGATTGATCCACGACGAACGGGCACCGTTGCGTCCGGCGATCTGGCCGCGGTGAGCGCGCAGGTACCTGTCGCTGGAGATGAAATCCTGGAACTGCTGCACCAGCTGCGGGCTGGCCGAACCGTAGCTCACCTTCGGATCGTTCAGGGTCGGGATGTAGGCCGGATCCTCGTAGCTGATGCCATCGCCATTCGCGTCGCCGGAAAAGATCCAGCTGTATGGCGTACCGCTGCGACCGGAGTAGAACGCCGATACCGAGGTCTTGTAGTCACCGAAGAAACGATGCTGCCAGGTGATCGAGGCCTTGATGGTCTTGGCAATGTTGCGGTCGGCGATGCCTGCCACTTCCTCGTTGACGTTGGTGCGCACCACGTACTTGTAGCCCGAGGACGCCTGCGAGCTGTTGCCCGGGTTGACTTCGGTGGCATGGTTCAGGGTGAAGCTGAGGTTGCCGAACCAGCTTTCCGAGAACGGCTTGGCCAGCGCCAGGGTCAGGCTGTCCGACTTGCCCTTGCCGGTGTTGGTCAGCAGGGTCGAGCCACGATCGAAGTTCGGGTTGCTGTTGTAGGCCGCGTCACGGCTGTTGGGACGCTCACCTGGGGTCTTCCAGTACTGGTAGCGACCGTCCGGCAGCACGCCGGTGGGCGCGCCGATGTTGATTGCCTGGTAGTAGATCGCGTCACGCGCCTGGATGTGCTGCCACTCGACCGAACCGATCAGGCCCCACCACGGCAGCTCACGATCCAGCGCCAGGCTGACCTTCCACACCGTCGGCAGCTTGAAGTTCGGCGAGATGGTGTCCACATCGCCGCTGACGCTGCCAGCGCCCGCGGGGATGTTCTGTTTGTATGCATCGGGACTGAAGGGGGTCGTGGCCGGATCGAACGACTTGTAACTCGCCACCGTCAGGCCGTTGTTCTGGTACGGGTTGGTCATCCACACCGTCGGCGGGAAGGTCTGGAACAGGCCAATGCCGCCGCGCAGCTGGGTCATGCGCTCGGTGTTGAAGCTGTAGTTGAACGCGAAGCGCGGCTCGACCACCTTGTTCCTGGAACCCAGCGCGCTGTTGTTCGGATAGCCGAAGGCCTGCTGGAACGCCGCGTTGTAGAACGGCTTGTGGTCGGAATGCGGGATGTCCACGCGCACGCCATAGGTCACCGACAGGTTGTTGTTGACCTGCCAGGTGTCCTGCAGGAACGGGGTGTACTGGCTGTACACCCACTTGGCAGCCACGTCATTCAAGGTGTAACCGGGTGCCGGCTGGTACAGGTAGTACGAGTCGTAGCTGGCGTTGGCGAAGTTGCCCAGCCCGTAGAAGGTGTAGTTGCCGTGCTCGGTGCGACCGAACAGGTTGTAGATCTGGTCGCGCTGATATTCGATACCGCCCTTCAGGGTGTGATCGCCCAGATACAGGGTACCGGCCACGAACGCCGTCCACTTCTTGGTGCCGATCACGTTCTCGTGGCGATACTGATCCTCACCCAGGTTGATGTTCGGGCCGCGACCCGACGGATCCAGATACACCTTGACCTGCGGCTGGTTGATCGCATTGCCGGCGGTCTGATCGAACTTCTGATAGCTGATCTTGGCTTCGGTGGAAAAATTGTCGCTCCAGTCGTCGAACAGCTGCAGCGCGGCGTTTTCGGTCAGGCTTTTCTTGGTGTACCAGTAGCTGCTGAGACCGATTGAATTGGAGCTGTTGCCCTGCACGATCGGCTGGGTCTCGTTGGTCCGCTGGTAGGTCAGGCTGGCCCGGTGATTGTCGGAAATGTTCCAGTCGATCTTGGCCAGGTAGCGCTTGTCTTCCAGCGCGCTGCTGCCAGCACCGAAGGAGCCCGGCTGCAGGCCCAGCTGCTTGGCGATATCGATGACCTTCTGCAGGTCTCCCGGGGAGATGCTGTTGGAGGTGGAGGGGCCGCTGCCCAGCGATGGATCCAGGCCATTGGCCGAATCGGCGCCGATGCCGTCGGTCTTTTCGTGCTCTGCCGAGAGGAAGAAGAACAGCTTGTCCTTGATGATCGGGCCACCCAGCGTGATGCCGCCGGTCCAGTCCTTCTTGTAACCGGTGTAGCTGTAGCCGGGATTGCTGCGGTTCAGCCAACCGGCGTTGCCAACCAGCCGGTTGGCGTTGCGATAGGCGTAATAGACCGAACCATGGAATGCGTTGGTGCCGGACTTGGTCACTGCATTGATGTTCGCGCCGACGGTGTCCGACGCAACGTCATAGTTGGCGGTGGAGATGTTGTACTCGGCAATCGTGTCGACCGAGATCGGCGAGCCCTGATAGGGCAGGCCGTTGGCGTTCAGCCCGAACGGGTCGCCCTGGGAAATGCCGTCGACGCTGATGTTGTTGTAGCGGTTGGGCAAGCCGTTGGCCGAGATGGAGCCGTCGCCCTGGTCGGTCACGTTGATACGCGGGTCGAGCCGGGCGATGTCGTCGATCGAACGATTGGCCAGCGGGGTCGACTCCAGCTGCCGCTGCGAGATGTTGGTCGACAGACCCTTGTTGTCCGACGTGAAGATCTGCGTCAGCGCCGAGGCGGAGACGGTCACGCCGCCGAGGTTCTTCGCCTGCGCCATGCTGGCGCCCATCGTGAGGTTGATGGCGGACGTCTGCCCCAGTTGGAGATACACGTTGTCCTGTTCGGACTGGCTCAGGCCGGCCTTCGAGGCGGTGATGTCGAACGGGCCGCCCACCCGCAGACCCTGCGCCGTGTAGCGGCCGTCCTGGTCGGTGGTGACGATCTTGGTGGTGCCCGATGGCACGTGCACGATCTGCACGGTGACGCCGGCGACCGGCTGACCGCTGGCGTCGACCACGCGACCGCCAACGGCGGAAGATATGACGTTCTGGGCCATCGCCGGCGCCGTCGCCAGCAGGGCGGCAATGGCAAACGGCAAAACCTTGGCATGAATTCGCTTGTTCATTTTCGAGACCCCCTGGGTTCGCAGCTGAAAACAGTTGCGCTGATGAAAAAATGCGCATGGAAACACCGGTGCCGACCAGGCCGCCTGTGCATGCAATCCGATTTCCCCTGTGCTTCACATGTCCAATGAATCATTGGGTCATGGCGGGTCCGCCCCGCCTTCCGTAACGATTATTGAACGAATTTTAGCGACGTCGTATGACCGTTCTGCAGCGCCACATGCAGGTATTTGCGCCGCCGCACGGTCGTCACGGCGCGACAGCCATCGCCACGTCTGCCGGATTCTTGCCTCGACCACCAATGGTCCGACAGGCTCCCAGGTAGCGTGCACGCTTGGCCGGTTTCAGCTTGGCCAGATCCAGCATCACCAGACCATCCACACAGCCGGAAAACCCCGGGTCTTCGCCGAAATCGAGGAACTGCACGCCCTCGGGTTCGACCAGATCGACATACTGGCGATACAGCACCGGCACACTGACGCCCAGCGCATCCAGATGATGTCTGAGCCTGCCCATGCCCGCGCTGGCATCGAGGCCTGCCAGTGCCGACTGCACGCCTTGCCGCACCTCGGGCGAAACCACGAACGGCTGCCGCGCCGAAGCCAGACCCGGTGCGCCGAAATAATGCTGGTGCGCCGCGGCGATCCATTCGCGGGCCGCCCGCGGCAGGCGCGTCGACATGCTGACCGGGCCGAACAGATAAGCCAGCCCGGGATGCCGCTGCAAGTACAGGCCGATGCCCTGCCATAGCTGGTCCAGCGCGCGCGACCGCCAGTAAGCCGGCGCGATGAAGCTGCGGCCCAGCTCCAGCCCCTGCGCCAGCCGGGATTCCAGCGCCGGCGAATAATCGAACAGGGTGGACGTGTACAACCCGGCCACGCCACACCGGGCAATCACCCTGCCGCCGTGGCCCAGGCGGTAGGAACCGACCATGCGCAAAGCCTGCGGATCCCACAACACCAGGTGTTCATAATGCGGATCGCAGGCATCCAGATCGCGACGCGCTCCCGTGCCCTCGCCGACCTTGCGGAAGGTCAGCTCGCGCAGGCGTCCGATTTCGCGCATGACCACGCTGTCGAGCGTGCCCCTGAACAACCATGCCTGCTTGCCATCGCTGAAATCGGCGAGCTTTTCGGCCACGGCCAGCTCGGCGCAAATCTGATCGGCCCGCTCCGGATGCGCCAGCGGCGCCTGTCCGCCAAAGATCAGGCCACGCTGCCGGCCGACCCGGTACACATGCCGGCGCATCAGTCTGGCCGCCTGTTCGGCCGAACCGCCGCTGCGCCGTTCGAGCTCCTCGGCACCGATCAGCGCGCCGATGCTGAAACCGATCCGCCGCCTGCCAGGCGCCACCGCTTCACGCGGCAGCATCGCCGTGCCCAATGGCTTGGCCAGCATCGACATGCCGTAGAATATGGCCGAATTGCGCGCCGCGACATGTACCGGCAACACCGGTACCCTGCTGCGCAAGGACATCCGCGCAAAGCCGTCCGACCAGCGCCCGTCGCGCACGCCATCCGAACGCATGCGCGAGACCTCGCCGGCCGGAAACACGATCAGCGCCTCGCCACGTTCCAGCGCACGATAGACCCCGCGCAGACGCGAGGCCGCACCGTTGCCGAACACATCCACCGGCAACAACAACCTGCCCAGCTGCGGAAACGTTGCCAGCCAGTCGTTGCCCAGAATGCGCACGTCGCTGCGCACCGAGCCGACCAGTTGCAGCAACGCCAGCGCATCGAGCATGCCCAGCGGATGATTGGCCACCACCAGCAGCGGGCCGTCGACCGGAATATGTTCGCGCTCGCGGGGATCGATGCAATAGCTGGTGCCGAGCAGGTCCAGCGCGCGTTCGACGAAATCGAACCCCGCGGCATCGCCGATCCGGTCCAGCACGCGCGTGAATCTGCCCTCGTCGGCCAAGCGCCCCAGCATGCCCGCCATTGGGCGACGGATTCCGGGATGTCGCGCCAACCACGGCAGGCGTTCGGCAAGCGTCTGTTCGATTCGGAGCATGGCCACGTCCTCGGCGTTTTGGCCATGCTGCCGCCCGATTGTTACAGCCGAAAGATCGTACGATGCAAGGAATGCTGCACGCCCGGCAGGCTCCTCAGGCCGCCAGGTGCAGGAATGACGCCACGCCCGCCATGAACATCTGCACCGACAGCGCAATCAGCAGCATGCCCATCACTCGCTCCAGCGCCGTCAGCACGCTTTCGCCGAGCCAGCGGAACAGGTAGGTCGCGCTGAGCAGGATGATCGAGGTGGCCAGCCAGGCCAGCAGCAAGGCCGTCACCCAGTCGGCGGTCCGGCCGGGCTGGGTGTTGGTCAGCAGCAACAGGGCCGCCATCGCCGACGGACCGGCCACCCCGGGGATGGCCATCGGCACGATGAACGGCTCGCCTGCGCCGGGCTTGCCGAAAATGCCGCCGCCGTCGGCGGGCGGAAACACCATGCGGATGCCGATCAGGAACAACACGATGCCGCCGGCGATGCTGATCGAATCCGGCTTCAGCTGCAGCAGCTTGAGCATGTACTGACCGCCAAACAGGAACACCAGCAGCACGCCCAGCGCGATCAACAACTCGCGCACCATCACCGGGCGCCGGCGCCTGGGCGGCACATCCTTGAGCAGGCTCAGGAAGAGCGGGATATTGCCCAGCGGATCCATGATCAGAAACAGCATGATTCCCGCAGACAACGTGGTCATCTGTGTTTCCATTTCAGCTCCATTTTCCGGTGCGGCATCTGGATATTATGAGAGCGGCCTGTGCTCGCCGGCAGGAGCGCACCCTGTGCGCGATGCTCTGGATGCGTCCGGCAAAAGCATCGCGCACAGGGTGCGCTCCTACCGGTAAGCCAAGCCACCCCCGCACCCCAAATTCATTCGATACGCAGATCCAGCACCGTGCCACGTGCCGGCCCGGCCTGTGCGCTCAGCAGATAGACGGCTGCAGCGGCAGTGGCATCGGGCAACGGTCGCTGCATGGTGTCCTCGCCGAAGTACGCCTGGCGCCGCAGCGCGGTGCGCATCGGCGCGGGCAGCAAGGCATGGCTGCGCATCGGGCTGCTGTCGGTTTCCTGATGCAGGATCGCCACGAAACGTTCCAGCGCGGCCTTCGACACTCCGTAGCCGCCCCAATGCGCGCGCTGCAGCAGTTCGGGATTGTCCAGCACGAACACCACGGCGCTGTCGCTGGCCGCGGTCAGCAACGGCATGCAGGCCTGGGTCAGTGCGAACGGGGCGGATACGTTCACGTGCAGCGTGCGCAACCACTCGTCCGGCTTGTGCATGGCGATCGGCGTCAACCCGGAAAAACTGGCCGCCGCGTGCACGATGCCGTCCAGCCGTCCGAAATCCCGCTCCAGGCCTTCGGCCAGCGCGGCATAGTCACGCGGTGTGGCCAGTTCCATGTCGAGCGGATGGATCACCGGCTCGGTCAGGCCTTCGGCCATCATCGCGTCGTACAACTGTTCCAGCTGCCGCTTGCGCTTGCCGGTGATCACCACCGTGGCACCTGCGCGTGCCGCCGCCCGCGCCACCGCGCCGCCCAGGCCACCATAGGCACCGGTGAGCAGCACCACGCGACCGGACAGCGTATCGGTGGCCGGCATCCAGCCTTGCGGCAATCGCGAGGAAGGCAGCATCATCGATGGGCTGCTCCGGCCACGTCGCTGGCCATGCGGGCCAGTTCGCCGGACGATTTCAGATCCTCGATGATGTCGCAACCACCGATCAGTTCGCCCTGGATGAACAGCTGCGGGAAGGTCGGCCAGTTGGCAAAATGCGGCAACGCGGCACGGATCTGCGGGTGCTCGAGCACATTCACGGCGTGGAATGTCACACCGGCGTCCGACAGCGCCTGCACGGCCCGACTGGAAAAACCGCACATCGGAAATTCCGGCGTGCCTTTCATGAAAAGCACGATGGGATGCTCGGCCAGCATCCCCTTGATTCGTTCATTGATGTTCATATGACACGCGTTTCATCTTTACAATGCAGGCAGACCGGTATTGTATCAGTCACCCATCGGCTGCTGTCCGCTGCGCCGATCATCACCCCCGAGCCACTGCACAGGAGTCATTCATGGCGATCGAACTTCCCCCGCTCCCGTATGAAAAAAACGCCCTGGAACCGCACATCTCCGCCGAAACGCTGGAGTTCCACTATGGCAAGCACCATCAGGCCTACGTGACCAATCTCAACAAGCTGATCGAAGGCACCGAACTGGCGAACGCGACGCTCGAAGAGATCGTCCGCAAGTCCTCCGGCGGCGTCTTCAACAACGCCGCACAGGTCTGGAACCACACGTTCTACTGGAACTCGATGAGCCCGAACGGCGGCGGCGCACCCACCGGCAAGCTGGCCGATGCGCTCAGCAAGGCGTTCGGTTCGGTCGAGAAATTCAAGGAGGAATTCAGCAAGTCCGCCATCGGCAACTTCGGTTCGGGCTGGACCTGGCTGGTGCAGCGCCCGGACGGTTCGCTGGGCATCGTCAACACCTCCAACGCCGCCACGCCGATCACCGGCAGCGACAAGCCGCTGTTCACCACCGATGTATGGGAACACGCCTACTACATCGACTACCGCAACGCCCGGCCGAAATATCTGGAGGCGTTCTGGAATCTGGTGAACTGGGATTTCGCGGCCGGCAACCTGGCCTGAGCACCGGTATCCATGCGAAAACCGTAGGAGCCCGCTCGCGGGCGATGCTTACGAATCACACCCGAAA
>SCRF01000119.1 GCA_004322005.1 Rhodanobacter sp.
CAAGAGCATTCGCGCACAGGGTGCGCTCCTACCCATCGGGGTTTTTCGATGTGTCCATGGGCGCGCAATCGAAATCATCATGACGACATCCTGTGAAGATCCATGCCAAGACCATATGCCAAGACTAATGGACTGCCAAACGTATTTCACGGGTGGCTCGCCTGGGTCTCGTCGCGCCGTACCGGCACCTCATCCGGCCAACGCAACCACGCCGGGCCAAACAAGGGATAGCGCCGATGGCTGCAAACCACGCGCGGCCGATGCGCCTGATCGTGTTCATGGCGGCAGCTCCGCACGACCAGCGGCATGACAATCGCGTCGCTCGGTCAGCTGCCTCTGTTTGTTCGTGTATGATGGCTATTTGAAGCGCTTTACACATGTATCTATTGTGAACGAAAAGATGGACGCCACACTGCTCCGGTCGCAATCTCGCGATGCCCATCGGAGCCTCACCATGAAACCCTGGACCTTCTTGTTTGCCCTTGCCCTCGTGTCCGCTGGCACGGCTGTCTGCGCCTCCGGCGCACCGGCGATGGCTCCGCATGGCATGGCCATGGCCGCCGGCAAAACCGACGCGGCAGCGGTCGCGGCGCCCAAGCTGCAGGCGGCGCTGCGTTCGCTCTGGCACGGTCACGTGGTGCATACCCGCGACTACGCGTTGGCTGTGCACGCGCACCAGCCGGCCCAAGCCAGGCTCGCCGCGAATGCCGTGGTGGCCAATGCCCGGCAGATCGCCAATGCCGTGGCCGGCTTCTATGGCAAGGCGGCGGGAGAGCGCATGTTGCAGTTGCTCGCGGGCCATTGGGGCGGCGTCAAGGCGCTCACCGATGCGCGCGCGGCCAACGACAGTGCCGCGCAGGACAAAGCCATGGCGGCGCTCAACGGCAACGTCATCGAGATCGCCCAATTCCTCGCCGGCGCCAACCCCAACCTGCCGGAGCCGGCGGTGCAGGGCCTGCTGGCTACGCACGTCGCGCAACACGCCACGCAGATCCGGCAGATCATGGCTGGCGACAAGCAGGGCGAGCAGGCTACCTGGGCCGCCATGCAGCACCACATGGACGTGATCGCGGACACCCTGGCCGCTGCCATCGCCAAGCAATTCCCCGCCAAGGCCAGCTGAACGATGGGGGCGCTCAGCCAGCTCGGCACCACCCAGCAGCGGCTGTTGCGCCAGTTGCTGATGGCGCACGAAGGCAGCTCGGTGGAAATGCTGTGCGAGCGTCTGCACATCAGCCATAACGCCGTGCGCCAGCATCTGAGCGCCCTGCTCGGCCGCGACTACGTGGAACGCACGCAGTCGCGACCGAGCGGCGGCCGGCCGCAGGCGCGCTTCCGCCTGACCGAGGCCGGCCGTGCCCTGTTTCCACGCAACTATGGTGTGCTGGCGACGGCCTTGCTGGCGCAGTTGCACGACCGTCTGGGCGAGGCCGAACTGGAAACCATGCTGCAACAGCTCGGGCAACTCCTGGGCAACCGCGAGGTGCCGCTGCCGGCAACGGCGGCCAACGCGGAGGTCGCGCAGCAGCTGGCCCGGCATCTGGATGCGCTCGGCTACGAAGCGGTCGCCGCGCGGCACGGCGAGGATACCCAGATCGAGGCGTTCAATTGCGTGTTCCACGCGCTTGCCCGCGAACACCCGCAAGTATGCAAGTTCGACCTGGCCTATATGGAGGCGGCAAGCGGCCGCCGCGTCCACCACATGGAATGCATCGTACGCGGCGGCCATGTCTGCCGCTTCCGCCTCGGCGCGGCGCTGGCTGCGCCGGGCGTGCACGACACGACAGATCACCGCGATGCCGGCAAACAGCCAGAGCGGCACAACCACCGGTAGGACAGTCACGCCGCTTGAGAGCGCCTTGCGTCGAAAATCCGCTTACACTTCATTAACGAACTATCCAGTACAGTAAGCCTATGTCGTGAGACATCGCTCCCACCGCCTGGCCAGGCTCCCCTCCTTCGCCACGCAACCAGATGGAACCTCCCCGAACCCGCAGACTTACCTCTGCGGGTTTTTTGTTTGGCCGGCCCCTGCCCCGGTCTTGCGCACGAACTCAAGCTGACCGTGATATCAGTGCAATCGCCGGCGGCCCCGGTCGCCATGGCGGCAGCCTGTTCCGCTCGCCCTTACCCCCGGTAGTTGATTCAGGCCAAGACTTCCCCGTGGGGGTGGGCTAGCTTGTTCATCTCACTAGACCGAGAATAGGCGCCACAGGGGGCGACAACTGAGGGTCCGGAGATCCGATGGCGATGATGCCATCACCCTGATGAAAAGGAGAAGACTTATGGTCAGCACCTTATCGCGCATCGCATTCGTTGCACTGGGCTTTACCGCCATCACAATGAGTGGCTGCAGTCAGTACGTAAAAAAGACCGACTACGACGCCGCCATCGCCGAGCTTCGTGCCAACGACCAGAAACAGCAGCAGCAGCTCGATGCGCTGACGCAGGAAATGCAGCAGAAATTCGCCGCGTACGATGCCAAGATCGCCGAGATGGGCGGTCGCGTGCGAGTCGACTCGATCGCGCACTTTGCCTTCAACAAGGCGACATTGCGCGACGAAGACAAACCCTTGCTCGACGACTTCGCCAAGGTGATCAGCCAGCACCATCCCGACGCGGTGATCACGGTCGAAGGCTTCGCCGATCCGGCCGGTTCGGCGGGTTATAACCGGCGCCTGGGCATGAAGCGCGCGGATGCCGTGCGCGACTACCTGGTCAACACCGACGGGCTGTCTGCCGACAAGGTGCGCACGGTGAGCTACGGCGAGGCGGTGAACCGCCAGGTCGATCCGGGCAAGACGCGCGACGAAGGGATGCCCAACCGCCGGGTGACCCTGGTGGTCGATTTTGCCGGTAACCCGGGCGCGACACCCGACGCGACATCGGGCGCGGCATCGTCGGGCGCGGCGTCGTCATAACGCGGGTTGCGCCGGAAGGATCCATCACCGGCCATACCGGTGACGGGCAGTCAACGGAAGGACTGCCCCGCCATCGGCAGTCAGTACGAACGCCGCCCTGATCGGTGGGTTACCGTGCGACCGACGCCCTCGCCGGATGGGCCAGCGCAAATTCGATCGCCGCACACACCGCCGCGACCTGCGCGGCGTTGCATTGCTCGGCAGTGGCCCGCGGGCTGTCGGGATAGACCTCGGTGGTCGTCTTGTACGGTGCGCTGGTGATGCTCGCACACAGGCCGAGCTGATCGAGCGCGTACTCGATGACGCCCGGCGCGACCATCGGCGAACCGATGATCTCGCCGTGCCGATCGGCCCGGGCGATGTGGGTGACCTTCGCCACCGCCGCGATCACCGCCTGCTGGAACGCCGGTTGCGGATGCGCGCTGTCGTCGACCAGATAGAAGCCGTCGGGGATCTCGCCCGGCACGTATGCCACGCCGTCGCGGGCGGCCAGCGCCGGGCGGAACTCGGACTCGTCGCTGTCGGTGGTTTCATGCAGGTCGAGATGCACCAGCACGCGATCGCGGATCGGCGCGACCAGGCGCATCAGGGCCGCCGCTTCCTGCACCGGGCTGTCGGTGCGGAACGAACGGTTCGGATCGATCGCGTTCGCGTTCCAGCGATGAATCCGCTCGTAGCCCCAGGGGCTCACGCACGGCGCCACGATCAGGTTGACCCGCCCGGCGTAGTTCGAGGCGTGCTGCTCGACGAATTGCAGCGCGCCGCGCACGCCACTGGTTTCATAACCATGCACGCCGCCGGTCACCAGTACGCAGGGCAGTTCGTCGCGCCAGTGGCGGCTCCCGATCGCCAGCAGCGGGTAGCTGTCGGGGCGGTAATCCAGCTGGCCGTACTCCACCACCTCGAAGCGCGCGCGCAAGGTCTCGATCACGCTCAGCACGTCCGCCCGGTAGTTGCGCCTGATGGTCTGCCGCGACCGCCAGGCAGCGACTTCCGCGGCGCCCCATGGGGTTCCGGGCGTGCCGATCGGATAGGGTGGCTGGGTCGTCATCACGTCGCTCACTCCGTTGCGGCATCAAAGAAACGCGAAGCACTCTATCACTCGACTGAAATGCCTCCGTGTCCCGACACGAACCGGGGGCGAAACCAATGCTCTCAACTTAGCGAAAATAGTGCTGTCGCCATTCCGGCGAAAGCCGGGATCCAGCGCCTTTCGTCACGTTTCGAAGGCACTGGATTCCGGCTTTCGCCGGAATGACGGCGCTTAAGTAAGTGCCATTCCACCCTGGCTCTCGTTTACCTGCAACGCCGGAGCTGGGCGCCATATTCGCGGGCCCGGTGGTCGACGCCGTCGGCGGTTTGCAGCAGGTGGCGGTCGTGTCGCCAGTGGCCGCTGCGGTAGCCGCCGATGCCTTCGTGATAGGCGATGTACAGGTGCCTGGGGTCCCACTTGGAGATGCCCAGTTCGCGATGGATCCGGTCGGTGTACCAGCCGAGGAAATCGAGCGAATCGTCCATGTCCTTGCGGCTCTTGAACCAGCGGCCGTTCGCTTTCCGGTACTCCTGCCACACCGGATCCTGCGCCTGCGCGTAGCCATAGGCACTGGACCGGCGCGGCAGCGGGATGAACAGGAACCGCGGCCGGGCCGGACGCGCCTTCTCGCGGAACCCGGATTCACGCTGCACGAACGCCATCAGCACGTTGACCGGCGTGCCCCAGCGCTTCTGCGCGTCACGCGCATCGCGGTACCAGTGGGGATACTGGTCGAACACCGCGCAGATGTTCTGGCTGTTGCGCGGCGGCGCGGTGGCGCAGCCGCCCAGGGCCAGCAGGCCGACGGCGAAAAGGGCCAGGCCGAGACGGCGAGCCATGGTGGCATTCCCTGCTCTGATCATGCCCAAAGGGTAGCAGCGGACGGGGTGCGCAGCAGGCTGCTGCGGCAGTACCCGCCAAACAGGGGCGATCCCGGTGCCTGCACCCACGCCGGCCGCGGGGCGGCTCAGCGTCCCTGCCGGCGCCAGCAACGACGCGGCGCCAACATGCACAGGCCGGCATAGATCACGAACAGCGGCCACCACCGCGACCAGGACAGATCCAGCAGGAAGATCGCCGCCACGGTGGCCACGACCGCAGCCGTGCACAGATCGTGAAACACCGCGCCGTCGACGCGGCCCTGGGCGCGATAGCGCCGCAGCGCATCGCCCAGCGACGGCGCCGCGCCGAGAAGGATCAACAGGGCCCAGGCGTTGTGGAACGGAAACCACGACAGGCGTATGTCGAAGTTCGACAGCAGGAGTGCCACCCCGATGGCAATCACCAGCAACGCCGTCCCATGCTCCCACAGGCCACCACGCGGCCACTGATCGTCGGGCTGAACCACGATCCACCCTCCTTTCCCATGCGGTAGCGCCGACGATAGGCCAAGTCGCCGCGGCTTGTCAGTGACAACTGTCAGCACGATGACCCCCTCGGCGAATTGGCGTCCCCCTGTTTCACGCCCCCCTTCGGCGGACCGCGTCGAACCGTGTCAGGCCGGGAAGCGACCCTGACACCATTCGGCGCCACTCATCTTGGTTGCGGCGTAGCGACGCTTTCCATCGCCCAGCCCATTAACGCGCCGTCGGCGCGCACGCAGGCGTCCACGCGTAGTTCTTGTCCCCAGAGTTTGCCGATACGTGCCGCCAGATCGCGCGCACCTTGCTCGTCGATGGCGGCCTGCGTCATCGCTTCAAGACGCGTCGAATGCGCCTCGATCGCATGGCTCACTTCGGTAATTTTATCGATGACCGTCTGCGTGCCGACCTGTGCCTGTACCGACAGGGCGTGACGAAAAACCTGGGCGGTATTGGTAAACATCAGGGGCTCGACACTACTCGCCGCGGCGCGCGCCAGCTTTTCGGCGGCGTCTTGATAGACGTGGTGCAATCGTCGAATCGATTCCTGCGACGAAGCGGGGCGGCCTTGTGCTTCGGCGACGGCGGTTGCCGCGGCGAAGATGCCGCTATCGCGCAACTGACCCACTTCGGCGAGCTGGCGGCGCGCGTTTCCGACAACGTTGCCCTCGCTGGCATGCACCAGAAAGCGCAACCGGCATGCTGCGCGGCTTACCCGTGCCAGCTCCGGGAGACTGCGCGCAAGATCGGTGTACTCGATCGCATATTGGCCGACGACCACGTCGAACGAATCGGAAGGGTAAGGCAAGTCCTCTGCCGCCACGCGCGAGCGGAAGTGGATCATCCCGCTGGCGGCGATGCCCGGCGGCATCAGTTGGGCCGCATCGGCGGCATCGATCGCAAAACGGATGCCGCGCTCCACGGCGACACTCTCTGCCAGACGGGCAATGGCACCGTTGCCCGCACACACATCGAGGATGCGGCTGTCCTGCGCCAAACCGCAGAAGAATGCATGCCAGCCGCGGGCAATGGCATCGCCATAACCCGCTCCGCCCTCGCCACCGCACGATGCCAGCCGACCGTCGCGCCAATACTGGTCCCAAGCCCGGGTGCGTGTCTTGCCGGCGTCGTTTGCGTCTTCGATTGGCATGGCCTACATCTGCTCCACCGGCAGCACACGGCGGCGGGCGCGCTCGCGCAGCGAGCAATCGCGAAGCGTTTCGGCCATTGCCTCGAGCCCCGGTATGCCGTACAGGGACACCAATGGCATGTCCTGGTCGGACGAGTGCAGATGCACCCGGCACTGGCCCAGCAGCCGCATGCCGAACGGCTTCAACACGTCGAAATGGTCGACCCGGAACAGCTCGAGGTTGTCCCTCGTCTTGGAGAACAGCCCGCGCTCGATCCGCACGCGCTGCGTAGTGATGGTGAACGTGGTGCTCAGGCTGCGGATCCAGTAGACCAGCAACGCGATCCCGAGCGTGCAAACCGCCAGCACATACTGGCCGAACGTGTAGACGACTTTCGGATGCCCCGCGAACAGCTCCTTCTCCACCGCCGCTTCGTGCGCTGCCACGTAGCTGTCGATGTCCGTTCCGCAAAACCGGCACTTGTGCGCAGCCGCCTGGATCTCTTCCGCGCACGCCGGGCATCGCTTCATTGCCTGTTCCATGACTGGCTCCCGTTGGAATGTTCGAGTAGAGCCTAGCAGCCTGTCGGGCTTTCTTTCCGGCGCTGCGCCTTGCCGCAAGCCACGCACAAATGGTCATCGGGCCGGTTGGCCGGGCGGGGCTGGCCGCCGCCATACGACCTTGCACGCTCCCGTCACGCGGCAGGGTATTAACTATTTGTTGTGACCTCGGCGGGATTCCCCGGCAACACGTCGATAGTCGGCGTCACAACTTTTCCTCCCGGACAAACCCTTGGAGCGACCGACCGACAGAGGCCCTGGGCCGCTGGGCCGGCTGCTGGCTGAAGGACGGGCAATGTTTGTCTGGATTTCATCAACTCAGGAGTTCGGCAACACGTCAGCGGCGTCCTGATGGCGCCGGCCAGCAGGGCGAAGGCCCCGCCCCTACCTTGTCAACCACGTTTACCTCGGGGTGATACGCCAAACGGGGATCGACGGGCATCGCGTGTCCCTGCTGACCCAGCAGGCAAGGCACCACCGCGAACCTGCTCACCCTACCGCTCTGAGGCGACCCCATGAAAAAAAGATTGATCCTCCCCCTGTTTGGCACGGCCCTGGTGGCATGGCTGCCGCTGGCGGTGGCACGCGAAGTGGTGGTGCTGCCTGGCGTCGTTGGCCCGGTCGGCGTCACCAGCGGCGTCGATACGCAAGGGCCGGGAGCCCTGCTGGTCGGCAACCAGGACATCAACACGGGCAATGACCCCGGCGGCGCGATCACCACCGACGCCGCCAACACCGCCAGCATCCAGTTCAACGACAGCTCGACGGTGACCGGTTTCGTCGGCGCGACAGGCTCCACCTTCCTCAATATCTCCGCCGGCACCAACGCCAATACGGTGACCTTCAACGGCCCGGTCTACTCGACGACGTTCTCGGTGGCTGGCACCGGCACCGTCAATTTCAACGGCGGCTTCACCAGCAACACCGGCTCGACCATGGACTTTGCCGGCGACGGCTTCATCAACGTGGGCGCGGGCCAGACCGTCAAGGCGGCCATCACCAACACGGCCGGCGCCGGTACCGGCACGCTGACGCTCAACAACAACAGCATCCTGGACGGAGCGGTCGGTGCGGCGAGCGGGCTGAAGCAGATCAACGTGGTGGGTGGCAATGCGCTGATCACCGGCCAGGCCAATGCGGCCAGCTACACGCTGGGCACCAACACCCTGAATGTCGCCGGCGCGTTCGCGATCCCAGTGGCGGGCACCATCAACACCACGATCTTCAGCCCGTCGCTGTACGGCAAGATCGTGCCGGTCGGTGCGGCCAGCATCGGCAATGCGCTGCAGGTCAACGTGACCGTCACCGGGCCGATTCCGGTGGGCAGCATCTTCAACATCGTCGACGCCACCAGCGGCACCAACGGCAGCACCGTGACCGCGACCAGCAACACCACCCGTTACCTGTTCTCGGCAGCACCGACCACCAATGGTCTGGTGCAGATCGTGGCGACCCAGATCCCGCTCGCCGACGTCGTGGCCCCGGTGGGCAGCCCGACCGCACCGGTCATCGCACCGGTCGTCGATGCCCTGCCGCTGGCTCCCGTCACCGCGCCCCTGCTGACCGCGATCACCCTGCTGCCGGATGCGCAGCAAGTCGCCGATGCCCTGGCGCAGCTCCAACCCGGCGCCGCCAGCCTGGCGGCACCCCAGGCCGGTTATCGCGTGACCCAGCAATTTCAGGGGCTGTTGAACTCGCACCTGGCAGAGGCCGCATCGCCATGCCGGCAAAACGACCCGTCCGACGAGCGGAACGTGCCAAACCGCGCAGACGGCACCAGCTGCCAACCCGGGCAGAAACGCTCGCAGTTGTGGGGGGCCGCGTTTGGCTATGCCGGCACCCAGGACAGCGCCAACGGCTACGAGGGGTATACCGACAACAGTGACGGCGCGATGCTTGCGTACGACATCCCGCTCGGCCGCGCGACCACGGCCGGTATCGGCATTCGCTACGCCAATACGGCACTGGACGGCCGCAGTGCGATGAGCCACGGCAACATCAAGTCCTATCAGGCGATTGCCTACCTCGGCTTTGCGCCAGGCCGTTCCTGGTTCGCCAATGGCTCCCTGGTGTACGGCAGGGACGACTACTCGACCTCGCGCGAGGTCGCCTTCCCCGGCTTCAGCGGCCATGCCAGCGCCGACTACAGCGGCCATCAATACACCGCGTCGGCCGCCACCGGTTATCACTTCCACGTCGGTGACGGGCGCTCCACGATTACCCCGATGGGTACCCTGCAGTACACCCGCCTGGATACGCCGGCTTACACCGAAGTGGGCAATGATGCGCTCGACCTGCACGTCCATGCGCAGCGCCACTATTTCACGCAATCCGGCCTGGGGGTGAAATTCGCCCGCGACCTCGGCGTTTCCGATACCCGGATCATCCGCCCGGAGCTGCATGTCAACTGGCTGCATTCGTTCAGCGGCAACACGATGCGCGACACCGCCGCCTTCACCAGTGGCGGCCCGACGTTCACCACGCTCGGCGTGACCCCGCAACGCAACCTGTTCGATGTGGGCGCCGGTCTCCTGCTCGCCGGCAACGACACCTGGTCGCTGGAAACCGTGTACGACTACCAGTGGAACCACGGCTACCGGGCGGGCCAGGCGATGTTCAAGTTCACCATGCACCTGTAAACCACCCGGCCGTCGTTCGCCCCGGCGGCGACGGCCGAGTCAGCGGGACCAAGGCCCGGACGGCGACGTTCGGGCTTTTTCATGAACGGGGCCGACAAAAACGACATGGGGAGCCCGAATGGTCCCGGACGCCCTTCCCCGACCTCGCTTTGGCCTGATCAGGATCAGGACGGCGATCGCACGGGCGGAGGAACATGCCGTCTTGCAACACCCCCGACGATTGGCGAGAAACGAGACCCCACGATGGAATTCCATATCGCGCTCACCGATGCGTGCCCCGATCCCGACGTCGTCCAGGACGCCATGTTCGATGTCGATCCGAACGCGGTAGTCGACCTCGACATGAGCGGCCTGGTGATGCGGATATCCTCCTACGTGACAGTGACCGACCTGATCGAGGTGCTGCGGCGAATCGGCTGGACCGTGGCATCGGCACAGGTGGTGCAGCTGCCGACCCTATGTTGCGGTGGCTGCGGCGGCTGAAGTGGATCAGAACCACTTCCACTTTCGGCAGCACCATGCTGCCGTCGTGGCCCGTGCCGGTCCGCAGGGGGCTTTGACCCGGTTACTTCGCGCAGGATGAATTGCGCGGTCTGCGTGGCGGTGGAGTCGCCGCCGACGTAGATGTCGTAGCTGCCCGGTTCGGTGCCGACGCTGCCGTCGGCGCGATAGAACGCCAGATCGGCGGGCGTGAGCATGAACCGCACCACGGCCGAGGCGCCTGGCTTCAGGGAGACTCGCTGGAAACCTTTCAGCAAACGCAGCGGTGGACTCACGCTGGCGACGCGGTCGTGCACGTACAGTTGCGCGACCTCGGTGCCTGCGCGCTGGCCGACGTTGGTCACTTTCGCACTAACGTGCAGCGTGCCGCCGGCGGTCAGCGTGTCACTGTCCAGATGCACCGGACCGAAGCGGAACCGGGTGTAGCCGAGGCCATAACCGAACGGATACAGCGGCGAGTTCGCCACGTCTTCGTAATGGCTGGTGTAATGCGGGTCCTGCTGCGTGCCGGGATCATACGGACGGCCGGTTTCGGTGTGCGCGTAGTACAGCGGCACCTGGCCGACGTCCCGCGGGAAGGTCATCGGCAGTTTGCCGGACGGATCGGCCTGGCCGAACAGCAGGTCGGCCACGGCGGGACCGGCCTCGTCGCCGGGCACCCAGGCTTCGAGGATGGCGCCGGCATGAGCGGCCAGATACGGCAGCGCCAGCGGTCGACCGTTGACCAGCACGACCACGGTCGGCTTGCCGGTCGCGATCACCGCCCTGGCCAGCGCGAGCTGCTTGCCTGGCAGGCCGATGTGCGAACGGCTGTGGCCTTCGCCAAACAGGTTTTCGTCTTCACCCAGCACCAGCACGGCGACGTCGGCCTGCGACGCCGCGATCACTGCATGGGCGATGCCAGCATCGTCACCACCACGTACCGGCACGCCCTGCACGTAGCTGACCTGGCCTTGTTTGCCGACCGCCTGGCGGATGCCGTCGACGATGGGCACGACGTCCTGCGGCTCGCCTTCGGCCGGCATCTGCCCGAGCATGGCCTGGTGCGCATCGGCCAGCGGGCCGATCACCGCAATGTGCTGTTTGGGCGACAGCGGCAGCAGCTTGTCGTCGTTCTTCAGCAACACCATCGACTCGCGCGCGGCCTGCCGGGCCAGGGCACGATGCGCCGGCGACAGCGTGACCTTGCGCAGGCGTCTGGCATCGCCGTAGCGGAACGGGTCATCGAACAGGCCGAGCTTGTACTTGGCCTCCAGCACGCGGCGCACGGCAGTATCCAGCGCCGACTCGGGCACCTTGCCACTGCGCACCAGCGCCGGCAGTCGATCCATGTAGGTGCCGCCGTGCAGGTCGATATCCACGCCCGCCAGCAGCGCGATGCGCGCGGCGTCGGCAGGACTGGAGGCGACACCGTGCAGTTGCAGTTCCGGCACGGCATCGAAGTCGGAGACGACCAGTCCGTCAAAACCCCAGTCATGCCGCAGCGTGCCTTGCAGCAAGGCGCGATCGGCGGTGGCGGGGATGTCGTTGAGGGTGGTCAACGACGGCATGATCGAACCGATGCCCGCCTTCACCAAGGCGTGGAATGGTGGCAGATAGATGTCGTGCAACTGGCCCTGCGACAGGTAGGCCGGATTGTAGTCGCGACCGGCCTCGGCGGCGCCGTAGCCGGCAAAGTGCTTGGCCGTGGCCAGCATGGTGTCGGGCCGCGACAGGTCGTCGCCCTGGAAACCGCGCAACTGTGCCAGCGCCATTGCCGTGCCCAGATACGGATCCTCCCCCGCGCCTTCGACCACGCGGCCCCAGCGAGGATCGCGGGTGATGTCGACCATCGGGCTGAAGGTCCAGTCGACGCCGGCGGCGGTGGCTTCCTCGGCGGCGGCGTGATGCACGCGCGTGACCAGCGCCGTATCCCAACTCGACGCCAGCGCCAGCGGCACCGGGAAGATGGTGCGGAAGCCGTGGCTGGTATCGCCCATGAACAACAGCGGGATCTTCAGCCGTGACTGTATCGCCAGCTTCTGCATGCGCCGGGTATAGGCCAGCACATCCTGGCCCGGCAGCACGCCGTTGGTGCCGCCCAGCCGGCCGTCGCGGATCAGCGTGTCCATGTCTTTGCTGCCCGCACCGAGGATGGTGAGCTGGCCGACTTTTTCCTCCAGCGTCATGCGCGCCAGGAGCTGATCGACGAAAGCGTGCATGCGCTGCACGTCCGCCCGTTTCGGCGCGGTGCCCGTCGATGCGGCGGCGGCAGTAGCGAGCAGCAGCAGACAAGCAGGCAGAAGGTGACGCACGAACATGGCAAGCGGCTCCCCGAATCGAAATCAGCCCCATCTTAGCGACCTTTCGATGGGTCAAGGATGTGAACTGTCCCGATTTCCTGAAGGGCACCGCCGGTCAGCCACTGGAGCGAAAACAAAGGCCCTGCCTTGGCATGCCGCTCCATAGCAACCGCTCATCCCTTCCAAAGCTCTGGCCTGAGCAACTGCCCAGTCGAAGAGACGTTCCTGTTCCCCTCGAAGCAAGACGGCCGAGGTCAATTTTAATGAACCTGCCCCCGCTGTTGCAGCCGGACATCGCCCAATGACGGGAAGCTACGCCGTCCCCTCGGGCTGTCCGCCTGGCTTGAGCGGGGCGCGCATGCGTTGCCTGCGCTTGCTTCGCCGCATCAATGCGGTCACTGCCACAGCCATGCTCTCGTCGCCGGCCAGGCGATAGTCGCGATAGTCCAGGAATGCATCCATCAGGACGCCGGCATCCACTTCAAGGGCCTCGCAATAACGAACGAACTCCATGACGTCGATGCGACGTTCACCACGTTCACACTTCGATACGTAGGACTGGGTGGAGCGAAGTCTGTGGGCGAGCACTACCTGGGTAATGCCTGCAGTTTCCCTGACCTGCTGCATGAAACCCAGGAGCAGGCGGTAGTCGTCGTTGTGGATGGTACGCGTCATTGCGCTGCTTCTTCCGGTCAGCGCACCGTAGAATCGAAGCACGAATAGTCCAAAATGGAATATTTTCGCTTAAGATCGAACCGCCGAGGTCGTTAACCACCAGGTCAACCGGCGGAAAACGGACCGGGAGTCCCGGCCGCTGAACAAGGTGTTACGCCATCGCAGGCCCCTCCTTCAGAAACGGCAATACATGTAACTCGAACCACCCGAACAACCCGGCGTTGCTGATTTGCCGCGTATCCATTCGGGTCCTCTTTACTTGGAGAACGGGCATGCATTTCCCCCAGTGGTCGATCAAGGTTAGGTTGATAGTTACGCTTGGTACTCTTTCCATTTTGCTCGCCATGGTTGGATCCATGGGCATGGTGAACCTGGGCAGCAGTAATGCGGCGCTGCGCGACATGCGTGCGAACAAACTGGTTCCTGCCATGGCGTTGGCGCGAGGGCTGGACTTGCTTGGCAGCGAACGAACTTCCGTGCACCGCGCCATCGGGACGCGCGACCAGGATCGCGCCGTCGCGGCCGAACATATGCTGAATAACGATGAGGTCGATCTGACGCGGCTTTTCGGAGTATTCCACGCGGCGAATCTTTCGCCGAGAGAAACGGCCATCAGCACCCATCTGGACAAGGACAAGAGTGCATTCCAGGAGGCAATGGCAACCGCAGTGTCCGACCTTGCCGCGAAGCAGTACGACCAGGCAACCCAGGCCATGGACGGTGCAGGTGAAAAGAGTTACCTCGCCCTGCGCGGTGACATTGGAACCCTCTTCACGCTCCAGGACCAGATTGCCAGCACGGCGTTCTCGGCCGACGAGGCGAGGGCGTCAAGAGCCTCTTACACGACCATCCTCTCTATCGCGCTGGGGCTGCTCCTGAGTGGCGGCATCGGTTTTCAGCTCGTGCGCTCGATTTTGCGGTCGCTTGCCGAAGCGACGCGGGTGGCGGACAACATCGCCGGAGGCAAGCTCAACAACCGCATTGCCCACATTTCGCAGGATGAAGTCGGACGCCTCCTGCTTTCACTGTCGCACATGGATACGAAACTGGCTGAAGTCGTGGCTGACGTTCGCGCAGGCTCAGAGTCTGTGAGCACTGCAGCGCGGCAGATCGCTCAAGGCAACGATGACCTGAGCCAGCGCACCCAGGAGCAGGCATCAAGCTTGGAGGAGACAGCGTCATCCATGGAAGAGATGACCGCCACGGTACGACAGAACGCGGACAACGCATTGCACGCCAACCACCTGGCGCGCGGAGCGCGCGAGCAGGCGGAGCACGGCGGCACCGTGGTCCAGCGCACAGTAGAAGCCATGGGGCAGATCTCCGCCTCCAGCCAGAAGATCGCCGATATCGTCGGCCTGATCGACGAAATCGCCTTCCAGACCAATCTCCTGGCACTCAATGCCGCCGTGGAGGCGGCGCGGGCCGGCGACCAGGGACGAGGCTTTGCCGTGGTTGCATCGGAGGTGCGCAATCTCGCGCAGCGAAGTGCATCCGCGGCCAAAGAGATCAAGACGCTCATCGGTGACAGCACCGAACGGGTCAAGCTGGGTTCCGAACTGGTCGACGAATCCGGGCGTTCTCTCGCCGCCATCGTCGACAGCGTGAAGAAAGTCACCGACATTGTCTCGGAGATTGCCGCCGCGAGCACGGAACAGTCGGCCGGCATCGAGCAGGTGAACATGGCAGTGACACAGATGGACGAAGTCACTCAGCAGAACGCCGCCCTGGTGGAAGAGGCCGCCTCCGCGAGCCGGGCCATGGAGGAGCAGGCCTTGAGTCTTCGGCAGCAGGTAGCCTATTTCCGAATCGGGGACGAAACTCCCGACGCCTCGGCGCAGGAGCCGCGTGCATCGCCCCATAGCGCCGGGACCAGCCTTCGGACGCCCACGCATGCAGAGAGCGCTGCGCCCCTGGCTGCGGGCCAGGCGGCCTGGAAGGAGTTCTAGCCCACCTGGGGTACATCCATGCCAACGCGCGTGCCTGATCGGGATGCCCCCGCCACTTCCACTGGAGTGTTTGAGCGATGCAGAAGGACAAGGACACATGGGGCGAGTTGAAACAGCAGCCTGGATTGCTTGCAAGGCGCTATCTGTTGCTCGGAGTGGTTTGGCTGGCCATATCGGACTCCATCGCCGAATGGCTTCCATCGGGCAGGTGGCAGGAACTCTACCTGGTGTCCAAGGGACTGTTGTATGTCGTTCTTTCGGCGCTCTTCATTCATGCCCTCCAAAGGCACGCCATCCGCCGATTCCTGGACAGCCGGGTAGCGTTGGAGCAGCTCGAGAGAAGCTATTCGAAGCTGGTCGACAACCTGCCGCTCCCCTGCTTCGTGGTGCACCCCCGGCAGGGCCTCATCCTGGAAGCTAACCGGGCCGCTGATGACACTTATGGCATGAATGGATCTGCCCGGCGTGTAAGGAGCCTGGCGGATCTTGAGGTGTCACCTCGAGCACCTCCGCCAGTGATGAATTCGTCCATGGGCCAGTGCGACAGTCTGGCGAGGCATCGCCGCGCCGACGGGAGCGATGTGGATGTACGCCTTTTGACGACTCGTCTCGGCCGCGCCGAAGGGGACGTCGATCTGGTGATCTGTTTCGACATCACCGCCCAGTTACGAGAGCAGGAACTCCAGCGCCTGCGGGCCGGCACCGATCCCTTGACCGGCCTCCCGACACGTGGGGTATTGCACGAACGTATCGGGCGAGCGATACGGGATGCGTACGGCGACCACCAGATGGCCGTACTCTTCATTGGCATGGACCATTTCAAGCTGATCAATGACGTGCAGGGACATCCTGCCGGCGACCTGTACCTTCGCGACATCGCAATCCGGATCGGCGCCTTTGCGGATCAGGACATCACCGTCGGCAGGTTCGGCGGCGACGAGTTCATCGTACTGATGACGAACCTCAAGGACTCCGGTACTCCCGTTACCCTGGCCCAGCACATCCGCACAGCCGTCGCGAACACGGATGCGGGAGACCCATTCGGGGTGGCGCGAACCTGCAGCATCGGCATAGCTCGCTGGCCGGAGCATGGCACGGATGCCGACACCTTGCTCAGCGCGGGCGATGCCGCGCTGTCTCAGGCGAAGCAAACCGGGCGGGACCGCGTCGTGCTGTTCGACCCGTGCATGCGTCGTGAGGCTTCGCGCTACGTCGCCCTCGTCCAAGGCTTGCGGCAGGCGCTCGCACTGGGCCACCTCAAGCTCCGCTATCAGCCTCAGTTCTGCCTATCGACCGGAAAGGTGGTCGGTATCGAAGCGCTGAGCACGTGGAAAGAGACCGATGGCTCCGAAATCAAGGCCAGTGAATTCATCCCTGTGGCCGAACGCAGCGGGCAAATCGTCGAACTCGGGCAATGGGCCCTGCGCGAGGCGCTGAAGCAGCTTTCCAACTGGATCGTGGGCGGCACCTATCACGGACCGATCTCCGTCAACGTCTCACCGGTTCAGCTACGGCATCCAGGCTTCGTCGACATGGTCCATGCCACGATCATCTCGACCGGCCTGAGGACTGATATGGTCGAGCTTGAGATTACCGAGACGGTCGCGCTTCACCTGGACGAGGATTTGCGAACCAGCCTGATCCGGCTGGCCGGGTTGGGTGTGGCGATCGCCATCGACGACTTTGGAAGAGGCTATTCCAGCCTCTCGCATTTCAAATGCCTGCCGATCAGCAGGGTCAAGATAGATGTGTCCTTTGTCCGCAACGTCGACCGACTCGCCGATAGCCAGGCAATCGTGACCTCGATGCTGCAGATGGCCCGCGCACTGGGCATCGGGACAGTTGCCGAAGGCGTGGAGCGCATCGAAGAGGCTCGCTGGCTGAAAGACCACGGGTGTGATGTGGTTCAAGGCTACCTCCATGCCCGGCCGTCTTCAGCGAACTGCCTGGATCTGGCCCGAAACACCATGCTCGACCCTGATCCGTAATTCTACTGTGTTACTAAACATGCATGATTCTTTGGTACGCCCTGCCGCAGCAAGGACAGCGTGACAGGTGTCGCGCGATGACGCGGGCGAGGCGGAGGCGCGTGGTGGCGATCGACCAGGGCAGGTGCCGCTGCACCGGTCCCAGCCCCGCGCGGGCGGAAGCCTTCGGGTACGGCAGGTGCTTTGCATCGAGCACGGTTTTTTACTGCCGCGCAAGCGCTCCAGCGTCAAGAAGCCATATCCTCCTACGTGACAGTGACCGACCTGATCGAGGCACTGCAGCGAACCGGCTGGACCGTGGCACCGGCACAGGTGGTGCAGCTGCCGACCATATGTTGCGGTGGCTGCGCCGGCTGAAGTGGATCTTGGCCGCTACTCTGCGGACCGAGGTCCATGCGGACTGACATTGCGGCCGCACGTCGCAGACTATCCGTAGATTCGGGCAGCGGACCTCAAACTAACGGGCCCGGTGGGTTGTTCCCGGTCTCCGCCGCCTTCTGTGCGAGTTCCTTGATCTTGAGCACGCGCAACTGTTCAGACTTTTTGAGCCCCTCGCGAGCCTCTTTGATCACTTCGTGGGCCAGATTCTGGCTGGTGTGATGCCGCTTCGCGTCGATGGCGGCATCCAGCCGCTGCTGGGCTGCCTTGATCGCTTTATCGACCCGGTAGAGGGGACCGTGCGGGTTCGTGGTCAGGGGTGGCTCGTAGCTTTTCGTCATGGTGTTTCTTCGTGATCAGGACGGCACGATAACCCGGTAGACCCCGCTCCGCACGCGCATCGTCGTTGCCGGCCCGGACCGGACCGGACCGGACCGGACCGGGAACCGGCGCAGCTTCGCTTCCCCGGCGGAATCAACTGAACCCGGCCTCGTTCTTCGTCGCGCCCGGCTGGACTCAGCGGCCGCGATCGACGAATTCCCAGACCTTCGATATCACCACCGATCCCTCGCCGACGGCCGAAGCCACGCGCTTTACCGATCCGCTGCGCACGTCGCCCACCGCGAAAATGCCCGGCCGCGAGGCGGCGAAGGGCGAGCTCGCGCCCACTGCCGCGCCGGTGAGCACGAAGCCCTTGTCGTCCAGCTCGACCAGATCCGTCAGCCAGCCGGTATTCGGCGCGGCACCGACCATGATGAACAGCGCCCGGGTCGGCACCGTTTCTTCGCTGCCGCCCGCGGTGCTGCGGATCGTCACGGCCTCCAGGTGGTCGCTGCCGTGCAGCGCGCTGACTTCGGCACCATATTCGATCGTGATCGTCGGCTCCGCTTCGAGCCGGCTCGACAGGTAGCTCGACATCGACGCCGCCAGCGACCGACCGCGCACCAGCAGGCGCACCCGGCTCGCCGTTCGGCTGAGGAACATCGCCGCCTGACCGGCGGAATTGCCGCCGCCAATGATGATCGCCTCCGTCCCCTTGCTGTAGCGGGCCTCGATTTCGGTCGCGGCGTAATAGACGCCGGCACCCTCGAACTCGACCAGCCGCTCGATCGGCAGGCGGCGATATTGCACGCCGGTCGCTACCACCACCGTCCTGGTCCGGATGCGCTTGCCGTTGTCGAAGATCGCGCAGAAGCTGCCGTCCTGCAGCGCCTCCAGCCGCGCGACCCGGCGCGGCATGGCGAAGCGCGTGCCGAACTTCATCGCCTGGATTTGGCCGCGCCACACCAGGTCGGCACCGGAAATGCCGGTCGGAAAACCCATGTAGTTTTCGATCCGGCTCGACGCACCCGCCTGGCCGCCGATCGCGATGTCCTCGGTCACCAGCGCGCAAAGCCCCTCGGCACCCGCGTAGACCCCGGCCGCCACGCCCGCCGGACCGCCGCCGACGATCAGGACGTCGAAATCCTCGTCATCGACCAGATCCAGGTTGAGCCCGAGCAGACGCGCGACCTTGTCCGGCGTGGGATCGACGACGATCGTGTCGCGGCCGAAAATGACCGCGGGACGACCAGGCGCAAGCGCACACGTTGCGGCCACGGCATTTGCCTCGGCGCTGCCAAGCTCGAACGAGCTGTAGGGAATGCGATTGCGATTGGCGAATTCGGCGATGCAACGGACATCGCGGTCGAGCTCCTCGCCGATCAGGACCAGGGCACTGTCGCGTTGCTCGATCTGCCGGCGGCGGCGCGCGGAGAAAACGGTGATGATGATGTCCGACATCTCGGGAATCCGGGACATCAGCGTCAGCATCGTGGCACGCGGCACCTCGATCACGGACGTATCCCGCACGGCGCGCAGCGGCATGGAGAAGGTGCCGCCGTTGAGGAACGATATCTCGCCCATGAACTGGGTCGGCCCCAGCGTCGACGGCAGATGACGCTCATCGGTGTAGGCGTTGACGACCTCGATTTCGCCATCGAGGACATAGACGAAGCGATCGGCCAGTTGTCCCGGGCGCGCGAGATAGGTGCCGGCGGCGTAGACTACCTCCGTACCTGCCTCACGCAACGCGGCAACGTGCGCAGGGGCCAGCGGGGTACGCTGCATGACTCGCAAATCGTCGCCGATCGATTCCATGGGATTCCGCCTTTGCGATGCGTTCCAGCACGTCGCCAACCGAATGGACGGCTCCCGGGGAAATCACATGGGGGCGATCATAACGCTGCCAATGGGGATGACGCTCGGCAGCTTCTGGCCCTTGATCAGGCTTCGCTGAAAAGGGCGCGCCACGATGGCCCGCTGCTCTGCCCAGGGCCACTGTGCGGCGGTGAGTCAGGGTCGACAGGCCGCGCCAGTAAATGAACCTTACCCCTTTTTTGTACGATGACGGCTCGCTAGCACCGGCGGGCTGGCAGCACAAAACAGGATCGCCACCACTCCAACGATTGCAGGCGACAGAGGGACTACTTGGCAGTAGGCCTGCGTCCATGAAGTCCTCATATTCTGTGACACATATCACAGACCGCGACGTGTAAGCATGCCATTTCACAGACAGTCATAAAGGGGCAATTCGAAACAACCACTGGACGGGCCGAAAATCCGATCCATTGCGTGACGCCAAATCCTTGTACCGCCCCACCCGGGAGGCATCCGCAGACATGGAGTTCAGCTATGGATGCGATCCACTCCAAGAGTGCATTCGTGTACCGGCAGGTCAAACGCGCCCTGCGATCAGGACGCTACGCGCCTGGTCAGCGGATCGATCCGGCCACACTCGCCGCAGAGTTCAACACCAGCCCTACGCCGGTTCGATTCGCGCTATATCGCCTGGTCGGCGAGTCCCTGCTCGTCGATCATGCCCGCGACGGACTGCACGTCCCTTTGCTCACCGAGGTTGCCCTGCGCGACCTCTATGACTGGATGGAGCGGCTGTTGCTGATCGCATGCGATATCGGCGCAATGCCGGCAGCCCGAAAGACCGAGCAGTTGGAGCTCACCTCGGCTGACGACGATCTGGTCACGCTGACGTGGCAGCTGTTCGACGCGATCGCCCTGGCGACAGCCCGCGGAAACTTGCACCATGCCGTGAAGCAGGCCAACGACCGGCTGGCGCCGATACGCCGGGCCGCGCAAGGATTGCTCGAGCACAGGTTCGAAGAGCTTTCGGAATTGAACCGGCACTGGCAGGCCCGCGACATGCCGGCCCTGAAGTCCGCACTGCACGACTATCACGAATGCCGGAAGCAACTCGTGCCGTGCATCGTGGCCTTGCTGAGCGAGCGCAGCGATCGCCTCCACTAGTCCGCGTCAGCCGAAGGAACATCGGCGCCGAGCCCGGCCATGACGGATGTCTATCACGCTCCGGAACAATCACCGGATAACAACGAAATAATCATTTGAAAATCAAAATTTCCGACTCCTACGCTGCTCGCGTCATGGGACTGCCATGACGTGAGCGAAGGAGATTGAGATGAACACGAACGAAAGCATCCGCAACGACACGTCGGAAGACGTCATCGTGCTCGGCGTTGCCAGTGTCGAGACCAAGGGAGGCGCTGGCAATAACGAACTTCCTGGGATCGGCACTCCGCTGATTCCCGGTATTTCCGAGGAGTAATCACTCCAGGGCACGCACCACAGTGCGTGCCCTTTTCGGGGAGAACGGACGATGCACTATCGACTCAGAGAGAACCTTTCGTGCTGTGACGTCGACGGTCACATGATCTTTCTCGACGTAGCGCAAGATCGGTACTTCAGGCTGACCGGCCCTCTCGAGAAAGCCATGCGGCACTTCCGCGCGCATGAAAGCGTACCTTCCCCACTTTTGGATCGTCTCGCGACCGCGCGAATACTGGTTGAGGCATCGGACCTAGAAACGAATGCCGCGATAGCCAATATCCAACGCCCATCCTGCAGTGCAATCGAACAGACCTTCGCGATTGAGAATCGCCGACTCAGCTCAGCCGTCGCCTTTGAAGTCATGACGATCGTTTTCTCGATCCGTCACCAACTGAAAAGCTGCACGTTCAAAACGATTCTAGATAGAGCCAGCGCATACCGCGGTAGAAAGGTAGAAGCGCACGAGATCGCCATGCCAACCCCTCGTATGCACAGTCTGCTCGTGGCAAGCAGGCAATTCGCTCGTGCTCGCCGCTATGTGCCTATCGAGCCGGTCTGCTTTCTGGATTCCCTGTCCTTGCTCCGGTTCCTTTCACGGCGAAGACTGCCGGCAAACATCGTTTTCGGGGTGACGCCAGAGCCTTTCGCTGCACATTGCTGGGTACAAACCGGTGACATGGTTTTGAATGAAACGCTCTCCGAGGTCCATGCACATACTCCCATCAGGATTGTCTAATGAATTGCCGCTATATCATCCTGCTTGGCGAAAAACTGAACCAGAGCGCCGACTACACACTACAGCTGGAAAGGTTCCTGCGCGCCGAGGGAATGATTTGCAAGCTTGAATCAGCCTCGGCCAGGGTCTTTGCTTCCGCCAACGCCCCCACCCTTGCCATACCCGGACACGGCGTACTCATTGGCCAAATTTTCACCAAGGACGGCCAACCCATCTTGCAACGCCTGGATATCGATGGTTCTGCACACGAACTCACCAGTCGTCTGTTGCAGCACATCTGGGGCGACTATCTCGCCGTGCTTGTCGACCGCGGCGGTAGCGCGACGATCACCTTGCTACGCGATCCCTCAGGCGCTGTGCCATGCGTCTATTCGCTAGTTGATGGTGAAGGTTTTATCACTTCGGACATTGGCCTTGCAGTCGATCTGGGACTCTATCGCAAGGAGGTGGACTGGCAAGCTATCGCACACTGTCTCAGCTTCCCCTTTCTAAAGACGGCGCGTACAGCATTGAAGTATGTCAGCGAATTGCTTCCCGGAAGCATGCTGACCTGTCAAGGAAGGGGGGCTTCAATTCGTTCCGCGTGGTCGCCGTGGCGCTTTGTGGAAGAAGATGTCAGGCACAAGGATCCTCGGGTGGCAGCCGGGGATATCCGAGCCGCTGTATCCAACGTGGTCAGGGCTTTATCCACGGGTGACGATAGGTTTTTGGTCGAACTGTCGGGTGGGCTGGACTCGTCCATCGTCGCCATGTGCCTACGCGACGCTTCGCTGCGTGCTGCTTTTTGCACGATGGTCATGCCCGTGTCCGGCACGGACGAGCGGCCATACGCCCGATTGGTGACGGAGGCATTGGGGCAGGAACTGTTCCCGGTGGAGGTGGGGTTCGACAATGACCGTCTGGAATTTTCCATACCGCGGTCGTCCGTCGTTCCTGTGATCGGGAGTCCGCAGAACGCCACCAACGAAGCTTGGGAGGAAGCAGGCATCAAGCATGGCGTGGACAGCTTCTTCTCGGGAGGCGGGGGCGACACCATCTTCTGCTACCTGAAGACCGCCGCCCCCGCCGCCGACGCATTCAGCGAGCGCGGCGCCATGGCAGGCATCGCCGCCATCGAAAACCTCGCTGCCCTTCACCGATGCACAGTCTTCAAGGCCGGCCGATTAACTCTCAAGAAAATGCTGCGTCGGCCACGTGCAGCCTGGAAAGAAGACCGCACATGGCTCAATCCAGCTTACGCGAGCACGGTGCCCGAGCATCATCCCTGGATGGACGCGCCCTCAGGCGCATTGCCCGGCGATCGCGAGAAAATTCATGACCTGATCGGAACTCAACTGTTTAGGGAAACTGCACTTCGCGGGGCGAAGCACTCCACGCACTTTCCGTTGCTGTCCCAACCCGTCATGGAAGCATGCCTCAAAGTCCCAACCTGGATGTGGATCGCTGACGGCCAAAACCGTGCCGTCGCCCGCCAAGCCTTTGCCGATCGCCTGCCACAAGGCATTCTCGATCGACGCAGCAAAGGCTCGTATGTGGGCTACATGGCCACCGTCTATATGCGCAACAAGCTGAAGATGCATGAGTTCCTGGAAGAAGGGCAATTGTGTGCGCACGACCTGCTCGACCACTCCGCCTTGGCGGCCTTCTTCGCCAAGGATCTTGCGCCTCGGGACCTTTCGTTTCTTCGCGTTTTCGATATGTGTGCAGCCGAGAACTGGGTACGTCAACAAGGTCACGATCCATCGTGAGAGCCCGCACCAAAACGGTGTTTTTCGGCCTTCTTCATTCCACGCCAGATGCGGTATTGCCCGTCCTTGTCCGGATTCGGATCTTCATACCCTTGCAGCCAGAAGCGGAACCAGTCGACGTTGCGCTCGTATACCGCCAGCTTGTGCCGCGGTTGGAACTTGATGTGGGTCTCGTTCGGGAATACGTACATGTCCGCCTGGTGTCTGCGCACTAGAGGCAAAGAATATTCCAGCGTCATCCGGTATTCCTGCTCCGGCAGCTGGAACAGGATCGGCGCATTGATCCTATCTAGCTGATATGCGGGCGAGACTTCCCGCCACCGCTTAGGCGTCTCCTCCAATGAACCAAGCTGCCAATCCCGCCTGAATTGCGATCGGAAAGTATCCCGCAAAGTGTTGAGAAGATAAAGCGTTGGCGTCACCGAAACGCCGCTGACAGACGCTGCTGTCACCACATTCGAATGGGTAAGCGTCCACAGCGTCACCTCACTGCCATAACTGAGTCCGCCCATGCCGACGCGAGTTCGATCGATGCGCCCTTCGGCAGAAAGAAGCTTCACGACGCTCTCGACGGCCGCGCGCCCCTGGTCGTAGCGAGCCGCGGCGTCAAGGCGGTACTCCGGGATCGCATTGATGCATAGCGCCGAGATGCCATCCTCAGCCAGAGTGGCAAACGGCCATTCGTCGCCTACTCCACCGCGCAAAAAGCCGTAACAGTGATAGAAATTTATGAACAACGGTGGCGGATGGCCGGCGCTCGCCCCTCGCGCTTCGAAGAGCTGGCCGGTGAACTCCCGTCCCAGCGCGTCCTTCCAGTGGATCAGTTTTGCCGGCACCGTAGCCGCGATATCCGCATCCAATCCCTTGTTCGGTGCAAAGAGGGTTCGCCGATGGCCACTCTCTATATCAATCGTTTCGAGACGTGGCGGATGATCGGCCTCTGCTGCAACGCAGACCAGCATGTCGGATGACAGTGCGCAGGGGGCGAGCCCGTCGGAAAGCGCGATCGGCTGTACCATGCCCGTTACGACATTCCATCCATAGATCGACTGCGCCCGGTCATAGTCGGTAACCGTGAACAAGACCTCGTCGCTCCCGGGTCTCCATTGGATATCTGTGATGTCTTTGTGGCGGCACAACTTGGCCGTACAGAAGATCGGATGCGACGCGCGCCGGTTCGGCAGCATCGCCAGTTCGATATATCGGCTGTCCGCGAGCCCTTCGTCCTTGTGACCAGGCAACAGCATCGCGATACGTCCATCGCTTGGGTTTTGGGTTATCTGGTAGCGCTGCGGTAACTGGCCATTCAATATCTTGATCGGCGCCGCTGGCAGATCGGACGAAAGGTCAGCTGGCGTCAGCGGGCCCGCCGGCTGCTCCGAAGCGGGCAGGTCCCGGGTTGTCATCGTTGCCAGATCGACGATCCTCCAACGATTCGGCTCCTTCGCCAGCAAGGGCTCCATCGAAAACCAGTTTCCCAAGAAACGCTCTGTGGTCGGTCGCCCATAGAGTTTGCTCGACCGAAACAACCCGGCAGCAATGTTCACCGTGTCATCGATACGAATGCCCTGGTCGTATTCGGATTCTTCCGCGGTGATGACTGCCTTCCGTGTAGCGCCGACACTGTACTTCAGCGTTTTGCCATCGTTGCTCAGCGTGAAATCCCGCACGTCCGCCGGGTCCGACGTCACCGCGCGGCTCCCGGCGCCATCCGCTGCCGCGCGCCAAACGGAGACACCGCCACCGAGACGGGCGCGATAGTAGATCCACTTTCCATCCGGCGACCAGACAGCCGGTGATGACCGCACGAGCCCAGTGACGGACACGCGTAACGGCGCACCGCCATCTGCTACACGGAGCGGTGAAGATTTCCCATCCAGAGCCTGCACGTACCACGTGGTGTCGTACGTGTTGCGCTCGACCAAAGCCTGCTCGGTCCGAAACGCCACGTACCGCCCATCGGGCGAGGTCACCAGGTTATCCAGGTCGGTCACCTCCAAAAGGCGCCGCGGTGAGATTGTCAGCGCAGGAGACGGCCCTGCAACAACCACGCCCAGGAAAACAAATGCAAACGTAGGAAACCAATGTACATATCGCTTTTTGATCGAGGTGTTCCAAAGCAAGCGGGACCTGGCGGCTGCCTGCACAGCCGTCTGCTGAAAACGTTTCATGTCCCTCTCCTACCAGTGCTTGGACACGGAGAGGCTCACGAAGCGCCCCACTGCCGAATAGTTGGTCGAGTCGTAAGGTGTGTAGGTGGGTGAAATCGGGGTGTACAGGGGTGGCGCACGATTGGACAGATTCTGCGCTGACAACTCCAATGCCAGGTTCGACCATGCTTCATCACGTGCGCCGGTGTCATAGCGCAGCGTGGCGTCGAAAGTGGTAAACGAAGCGCTCCTTTTGCCGTCCAAGGTGTTGGTGTTGATCACCCCACTCTTGTAGTTTCCAAACAGCGAAGCGGTGAGGCCGCCCTGCTGCCAGACCGCCCCAATACGGCTGTTGAGCTTGGCCGGATTGAACAACGTGCCGGCCAAGTCGTAAGAGCTTTGTGCCGCCGTCAGCGCTTGCGTACTGTCCAACCAACTGGCCGAGCCACGGACTGTCAATCGTCCCTCGCCCAAATCGAACCGGTACGCCCCTGACAGATCGATCCCTTTGATTCGCTGCCGGGATGCATTGGTATACCTGTCATCGATGATCGCCACGACCTTGCTGGCGTCGTAAGGTGTGCCTACGAAGTTGTAGAAGCTGGCATTTGAAAGTGCCGCCGCCTGCGCGGCCTCGGTTGGGTCGTAATCGACGAAATCCGCATAGATCGGATTGCCCAGCACATCGGTGTTGACGAGAGGCCGTACAACACGCTGGGTGTAGTCGATATCGAACCAGGTCAACTCCGTTTCGAGCCGAGGCAACACCTCTGGGTGGAATGCCAGCGAGGCACTCCATGTCCGGGCTCGCTCCGGGTGCAACAAGTCCGGATTGCCACCCGACAATCCTATTATCGTGGCATCCGTGGGATATCCCGTACCAAACGTCGCCGCTGGATAGTAGAGGGCGTACCCTGCGGAATAGCGTTGATTTAGCGTAGGCGCCTTGAACGACTTGCCCCATGAGACTTTCATCGTGAAATCGGCACTAGGCGAATAGATCATCCCCAGTTTGGGTGTGGTCACCCTGCCGTAATCCCCATCCTCGGTGCGGATCGCACCGCTCAGCTCAAGTCGCTCGATCCCGCCGATGCCCTGCTCTGGCCCCACCAACGGAAGGCTTAACTCGGCATAGGCAAAGCGGCTGCTTTCGTCGCCACCGTAGATTGTCGTGTTACCGCGCAGGTACTGGAAGTCGTTGTATCGATAGCCTGCACCCGAGGCCAGCCTCGCTTCGCCACCAGGCAGTGTGAACAACGGGCCCTCCGCGCCGATCTCGTAAGTCAGGCTCTTGTTCCGGTACGCGAAGAGGCCGTCGGAAGTGACCGCTCCGGATGCCCTGTTCACCGTCGGTTGCGCAGCAGAATTCTTCTCTTTCCCCACGGCCCCGCTGAGCGTGAGCGTCCAGTCGCCCGGCAACGATATTTCGAGACTGGGCGCCAAAAGGACGGTCTTCGTCTTTACGCCGTAGAGGTAGTAAACACTGGGGTACGCGTAGGCGATGTGGCTGTTCCGCTCGTTCCTGAGCGCATCCAGATGCAGTTCGACGGCCTCCCCCAACGACTGATGCAGGCTGAACAGGCCACTGCGAAGATCGCTGCCTTGCGCCAGCGTCGAGGGCCGATACATCGAGCGGGTGTAGTCACGCTGGTCCGAATGGATCGGTTCGTTAGAGGTTTTCTCTCCCGCCACGATCAAACCGCCCGTGCCCCAGGTGGTGCCGGCGGTAGCGTTGTACCCGTGCGTGATCAGCCCACCCTCGGTGGCTCCGCCATAGCGCGCACCCACGGTCACCCCATCGAAGTCGGGCTTGAGGATCACATTGGCCACGCCACCTACCGCATCGGAGCCGTAGATGGCTGAGGCTCCGTCCGGCACGATCTCAATGCGCTCCACCGCCTCAACCGGAATCGTGCTGATATCGACCGCCTGTGCATAGCCTCCGTAGGACATGCGATGACCGTTGAGCAGGGTCAAGGTCGCATCCGGCCCCAGCCCGCGTAGGTTCAGGCCCGAGCCACCGGTCAAATTTTGATTGCTGTCTGACCCGCCTGAGACCAATCCCACCCCAGGATTCTGTCCCCCAGAAAAGTTCTGCGGCACGCTGCGGATCACCTCGCCGAGATCGGTGAAGCCTTCCTGCTGGATTTGTTCGCTACCGATGGTAATGACCGGCGAGGGCGAGCTGCCGCCGCGGATGCGCGTGCCGGTGACGGTCACGGTTTGCAGGTTGGTGGCCGCTGGTGTCGCGGGCTTGTCGGGCGCTTTTTTCGGTTGCGCCTTGGCCGGCGCCTTGGTCATCGGCGTCCTGCCCTGCGTGACCGTGTCTGTCGCGGTGTCCTGGGCCATAGCCCACTCGCTGGTGCCGGTGATGGCCACGAGCAAGGCGATGGAAATGGCGTTGCGTAGCGTGCGTGTCTTCATGCTGCGTCCCTCCCCTTGGTTGGCGCCTTGCCAGTCGCTGCTTGACCGCAGGTTCGGATTGCTATCCCCCCAACCCAAACCTTGCCGCCGGCTTAGCCGCCGTGGTCTCGCCTTCTCCCCCCTGACTCCGGCGTGATTGCGGCTGTGCCGAATCGCAGGGAAAAGGCCCATAGCTACGATAAACGTAGCTATGTTAACACTACGTTTTACGTAGTATCAATACCAGGCGCCGGTCCCGAAGCTTCTGCGTATCAGAAACAGATACGCAGGCATGACCAAGAAGCGGCCAGGCACCATCTACGGACGCCGCCTACGCGAGGCGCGGGAGAGCTACGGCTTCTCTCAGGAGAACCTGGGGATAGCGACAGGACTTGATGAGTCCGGTGCGGGCGGCCGCGTCAGTCGTTACGAGACGGGTGCTCACCAGCCGAAGCTGGGGATGCAGCAATTGTTCGCTGAGGCCTTGGCACTGCCACTTGCTTACTTCTATATAGAGGACGACGAGGCGGCGCGACTGATCGCGAACTCGGCGCGTAGTGACAAACCGGTACAGTTACGAATTGAGATCGAGAACAGGAGGAAGCGGAAGTAGAGCTTCCGAGACTGACAAGTGGCCGAGCGCCAGATCCTCCTGTTCGCCCATTGCCTACATGACCGCATGTGCAAACCGGATCAGCAAGACGCCCGGTATTTTTTTCTGGCCTCCCGCTACAGGCAACGCCCTCAGTCCGAATGCGCACCAAAACCAGCAAAATTGCGGTGCCTTCCTTCGCTCACTACCCATAACTACGTTTAACGTAGTATCGCTATCGTGTGTGTATCCGGAAGCTTCCACACATGGAAGTTCAGGACGCATGCAAACGTGGCTGACAAGGGACCGCTCCCCGTCTACAGCCGTCGGCTGCGTGAGGCTCGCGAAGCCCACGGCATCTCACAACGCGCCTTAGGCATCAAGGCTGGCTTGGACGAATTCGTCGCCAGCACGCGTGTCAACCGCTACGAAACGGGTGTACACCAGCCCGACCTGCAGACCCTGCAACGCCTTGCAGCGATCCTCAAGCTACCGGTGGCCTACTTCTATGCCGAGGATGACGAACTTGCGCGGCTGATTGCTGATTTCAAAGGGCGAAGCAAGGGCAAGCGCTGATCGGAAGCTGCCAAGTGCCCGAACACGGAAAGCGGTGAACTACTAGAAGATGCCAGCTCGTCCTCTCCCAACCTATTTTGGCCGAGGACGACGAACTTGCGCGACTGATAAGGAACTGCGTAGACCCGAACGCCGTGCACGAACTGTTTGGCCACGGCGACACATGACATGCGCCATGCCTGCCTTGCGCCGGCATATATGGCGGCGGTCGAGGTGCTGGCGGGAATCAGGCTGCGACCAGCTCCACTTTGACGCGGTAGCCAAGTGCTTGAGCGCCACGGCTGAGCGTGTCCAGCGTGAGACCAGTATCGTTTTCGTCCAGCAAACGACCCAGTGTGGCGCGGCTGGTATGCATGCGCTCGGCCATCGTCGTCTTGCTGATGCCTGACAACTTCATGGCCTGCTCGAACTGCCAAGTGATCACGCGCTTGATGGCAACGGCGGTCGCGTTTTCGAGCTGACCGTCTTCAGCAAGGAAGTCATCGAAGCCGCTGCCAACGTGAATGTTCTTCTTAGCCATGACGCACCTCTTTCATACGTTTGCGGGCAAGCTCAAGGTCTTGCTTCGGGGTCTGCCGCGTTTTCTTGATGAAGCCGTGTACCAGCACCATGATCGGGCCATTCGTGGTGAACAGCACGCGGGCGGTGCCATCGGGAAGGCTGATGCGGACTTCCCACAATCCTGGCTCCAGGTTGCGCACCAGCGGCATGCCAATCGGCCAGCCCATCTGAACCGTCTTGATGTCGTCTCCGATGATCTTGCGGATATCGTGAGGCAGAGAGCGCAGCCAGTCGCGTACCGGCTCAACGCCTGTCTTGGTCGCGTAGAAACGAACATCGAGGATCAAGGTCAGCGGCAAGGCCATGGGTGCATGGTGTACCAAAATTGATACATGATCAAGTCGGTGCTCCCCGCGTCATTGACACAATGGAAGCTGGAGCGATGCACTTCTAAATTGAATCCGCGTCAAGCTTTCCCGAAATCCGCAGCTCTCGGAGGACGTCGTGCCAGCAGGGTTACAAGGTACGAACTCGGGACTTCTGAGCCGGACTTCGCGACGGCAAACAAGCTGGCCAAGGAACTTGGCGTCCCGCTGGCCTACCTGTTGGCAGACAACGACACCCTTGCGGATATCATTCTTGCGGTGGCAAGTATGTCGCCAGCACAACAAAGAAGGATGGCTGCCGAGTTGAGGGCGAAGGCAAAACGCTGAGCTATCCGGAAGTACACGCACTTGGCTGAGAAAAGCAGCTCCCGTCTACAGCCGCCCGCTGCGCGATGCGGGAGGCCTGCGGCATTTCGCAAGGCAACCTGGGTATCAACACCGCGTCAACCGCTACGAGACCAGTGTCCACCGGACCGACCTGCTGACCCTGCAACGATTGGCGGACTTACGAAGTTCCTTCGCTATCAATAACGCTCGCATAAGCCAGAAGTGCCGTCATCAATATCCAAAAACCTGAAACGAGCCACCACGAAAAATAGGCTATCGGGGCCAATCCTGCCAATGCACCGCAGAAGCTCCAGTAAATTTTTTCACATTTCGTCGTCGGCTGGCCTGCGGCGCGCTCGACGCGCACAGCGCGTGTGCCACTTACGGCGTCTGCCTCAGCGGGAGCACTCGCCGTCGATAGCGAAGATGCTCCGGCAATTTCCCCTCCGCCATTCAGGAACTGCTGGACATAAATGTTGAGGTCGAATGCATGAGCCGAGGCGATGTCGGACGCAGGAACGATGATGTCGAAATCTTCCCGCCTGAGGCTCTCTTGAGAGCCGTTGGTGTGTAACCAACTGTAGTCGGTCGTGAATACGAACTCCTGGTTATTATCCCTATAGCCTGAAATTAGTGGCTCGATCCTGACCCAGTCCCTCTTACCTCGCGAAGCGTTAGCCTCAAGCGAAAATCCAACATAGACTTTTTTTGATGCCAGCGTCAGCATTACCGGAAGGTTTCGAGCGCTTGTGATCAGGAGAAACTCTTCGAGCTCACCGAGGCAACTCAGTCTCAAATACAGTTGAACGCGAAGAAACGGGGAAAATCGGATAGGGGCATTCAGTAGAATGAAACTAGTAACCGCGATCGGAACGGACCAAGCAGCCGTTACTCCAAGGGCGTTCAGTTTATTCTCTGTAGCGAATGCGGAGAGTACCCCGGAAATTTTCGCATTAAATTGTGCTCCGACCATTCCAGACTGTTCGACAAGCTCTCGGAAAATGTCGGCCTCGACCGCGAGAACAATGGAGGCCACAACCACACTGAAGTAGAGCGCGTGACCATCCCAACTTAGCGCGTGTGGCCTAGTGATCGACCAGCGACGCAAGAGCAAATAACCGCTCGAAAGAAAAACCAACGCAAAGACTGCTGAGCCCATCCTTGTTGCTCCCCTGGAAAACGAAATTGAGCCCCATGGGGCCCAATCGTTGTGTTACTTTACCTTTTCCTTCCGATGTTCCCTAAGCACGGTCAGTGCTTGGACCTGGCGCTTATAGCCGTCCGAATCGTGAAGCTTGTTGCGTTCAACCACCATCGCCCCGTTGCTCGCCATCTTGAAGCCCGAAAACATGGCACGCCCGCTGGCAACTGCCGTTTTGACTGTTCCCTTAGTAGTCATCGGTTGCTCCTCATGTCCGTCTGCGGAGGGAATCTTACGCTCCAAACGGAGCTTTCGTGTTAAGCGGTTCATCACGGTGACTTCAAGTCCCGGTTCGACCGTCATATCCGCCGGGGTCGCGCCCACCTCCTGGCGCTAACCGGCAAGTAGCCTGCCTGAGCCCGACGATACAGCCGCAACTGGCGCTGGAGACCAACAAGCTCCTTGGGTTCCTGCGCCCGGGTCGAGCCATCAAGAGATGGACTTCAGGCCCGCGATCTTATGCGACGCACGACGCGCATCCGCCGAATCAGGGTGTCACACTCACCACCTGCGACGAGCGGGAGCGGAGAGCGATGCGCCTGTTGACATGGACGGCGAAATGGTGACCCTGTTTTCGACGCGGCGCTACGTCCTGGTTGCGCGCGGGTCGTCCTACTCTATCTGTGAGGCATGTCACACAAGACCCCATCAAGCCGACTGCGCCGGCCGCCGATACCCGATCCGGGTGAACGAAACCAACCGGAGGCATAGACCCATGTGGGATTGGATCAAAGCACTGTACGAAGGCGGCTTCACCTGGTTCTTTGTCGTCATGTTCGTGACCTGCGTGGTCACGGGTATTTATCGTCATGCTCGCGATTGGCGTCGCAAACCGTGGGAGGAAGCCATCGTATTGGCGGTGGTGCTGCTCTTTTTCTGCGTTTACCCAGCATGGCATCTGATGATGGACGACGACTGGCACCGATCCATGATTAACCAGGACCAATCCGCATTTACATACGGCAAGATGCTGTGGGTAGATCTCATGGGCGTCGTGTTCGGTCGTATTGCGTTCACAGCCTTTCCCGCGTGGTTTCTGCGCACCTGACGGCCATTACCTGACGGCCATTACCCGCATAAAAGAGAAGCTCCGACACCTGCAGGCATCGACACATCAGCTGGACAGGGTAGAGACCGCGACAGCGTTGGATCGTCTGATACTTCAGCTCGATTCCCTGGCGAAGAACGCTGCCGCATCGCGCAAAAAAACTCTCTCCTTCTTCACCCGGGCCAGTTCGCGCTTGAGGGTCGCCTCCTCTTGGTCGCGCGGCACACCTAAGCCGGTGAAGACTTTGGCCTTGTCCGTCTCCAACTTACGCCGCCAACGGCCCAGAGCCCCTGCACCCACGCCAATGTCGCGAGCGATCTGACTGACGTTGGCATCCGGCTGGGGCGGGTCAGGACAACGGCCTCACGCTTGGACTCGTCGCTGAACTTTCTTCGCTTGGACATGACACTCCTTTTTGACCATGATCGGCCTTGCGAAATTTAATTCGCCACGTCCCCGTTAATCTCCCCGTCAATCCTCCCCGTTAATCGGAAAAGCTTAACTTCCTCCGTCCCTGAGGTTTCCTCATGATGTTTCTTCGTGATCAGAACGGCACGATAGCCCGGTTGCCCCCGCTCCGCACGTGCATCGCCGTTAGCCGCCTGGACCAAGAACGGGGCCAGCTCACTCCGTCCCGGTTTCGGCGCCTTTCACCACACCCATCAGCAGGAAATTGTCCCCGACACCATTTCCGAGGGAATTATTCGTATTTAACTTCCTCCGTCCCGGTTTCCCTTCTTATTCGTCCCCCGACTGAGGCGCACTCAACGAAGCGACCTTTTTAGTCGGCGTATCGACACCCATATTCTTCATTGCAATACCAGCCCCACGGCTCTCTATGCGATCCAAAAGGATCGCCCATATTCGCTGGCGAGTTTTGAGGTCGACGACCCCATCCATTCCCTTCTTTTTATTTCCAAAGAGCATGTTGTAAGCCATTGCGGCGAAAGGCATCCAACCAAACTCCTTGATGGCCGGGATAGTCTGGGTTAACAACTCCACCCATATATCGCCTGGTGAATAAAATTCAGCCTTCGTCGTGAGAGTCAGCTCGTTACGCTCGCGATATTTACGAAAGTATTCGTCAAAGTTTGTCGCATCGATACCTTCTTGAAGCCCTTTCGAAAGAACTTCGATATCGCTCAGGAGAGAAAGGAACGCCGTGATATCCAGATTGCTTACCGGGGCTTCGGACGTTAGCTTTGCAGTAAAGTAAAGCTTCTCACCACGCTGAAAAACTGGAAAAAGGGCGTGGTAGATCGCCTCCCAATGCTCATCTACATTGAAGACTGTCTGATTTGCAACCAGACTCCTTCGGAGAGGGCTTGAAAGCTCCCTGCGCCAGAGACTTGGTCCCCAAACGACATCTCTCCGCAGATTAAAGCTCATTTCTAGCTCAGTACCGTGCTCGTCGCGGCTATAGCTAGTTTCGTTATCGAGGAAAGCCGGGCTCACAATGCGGCCCACTGCGATTCTGCTTGTGCCGGGAACGAGAACCCAGTCATCCTCCTTGATATCGTCTACAAACGATTTTGCCTGGGAGACTACCGCAAAGGCGCTTCTACGTTTTAGTCCCAAGCTCTCAAAGCGAGCAAGAAGGCGTTCTCGCACGGTAGGCCAATTCGTCTCAAAGGGCCTTCGGTCAGTTGGCTTGAGGTTAAGGTCATCGAGGTGGCCAATGGCGACAAAGCCGTGCTCAAGAAAGTGCTCAAGGTAGACTCCACGCTCAGAGCGGATAACCCAGTACCGGCGGCTCTCTGGCACAATGCAAAAATCTTCCATCTAGCGCCCCTGTTTCCCTTCTATTCGAGCGAAAGGTCAAAGCCCCTCACCCGCACTTCGAATACCCACAATTCAAACAAGTCTGGCACCCATCCATCAGCACCAGCGCCTGCGTGTTGCACTTCTGGCACAGCGTCGCCCCGGGCGGGAAGCCGGAGGATTCGGTGTCGGTGGAGG
>SCRF01000130.1 GCA_004322005.1 Rhodanobacter sp.
CTCTCGTAGCGTTCGCGGTCGCATCGTCGTTGTGCCTTGAGAGCTCGCGCGGCAACCCGTACTAAGCGCTGGAGCCGACGGTCAGACTCGAACTGACGACCTGCTGATTACGAACAAGCCAACTTCGTGCGACGATTCGGCAAACATTGGATTCTTGAGAGGCATAGCGGGACAGAACCGGCGCCTCCGGCATGGCGTACGCCAGGATTTCCGCCAGGGTCTTGCGGGGGGCAGCAGATACGCCGTCCGCCGTTGAGGCCGAGGCCCTCGCGCTCGTCAACGACAAGGCCAGGACGCTCCCCTATGAGCCTATGCGTTTCAGTCGGTCTATCGAGCCATCGGGATTCTCGCGCACGACCCAGCCGTCCAATTCATAGGCGATCGGGATTCCCTTCGCGAGCTGCGCTTCAAGTACCAATTGCAGATGCGCGGCGACAACCTGCTCGGCACGTCCGGAATGAGCATCGGCCACCATCCGGCGCAGGGCCTTATCCGTTGGATCGTCATACGTCCGGCTCATGGAGCCATTCTACCAGGACCTCCGCTGCTCGCGGCGGGGTGTGCGACGCTAGGGTCGGAGCGCGTTAGACGCGAGCGGGCACGCACCGCGCCACGGCCGTACAACTCGGCGAGCTGATCCAGGCGATGGCGCATCGTCGTCGTGATCTTCGTACTAAGGGGGACCCGGCGCACGTCGGCCACAGCAGACTCTGGCGGCGTGGCCCGAGTCTTGCTTCTGGGCATGATTTGAGGCATGACCCTAGTCTTGCCTCCCGCCTTCTTCGTCGCTCCGCGGCGGGAGAACATCTGGACGTCCGAAAGCCTCGTAGCCTCGCTTGATGGTGCCCGGCGTATCGGACCCGGCCGTAACCATCGCTGGCGACCGCATCGAACGATTTCGAAACCGGGTGTAGGCACTCGCTACATGTGTCGCGCAACTACCGTTTCTGCTTCTGAAGCCTATGGCCACCAGCACGCGGGCACTCCGCTAGCATGCTGGACTCGATCCGCGTGCCCTCTCTGTTGACCAGGTTCCCCCGAGGCCACGCCCGCCGGCCCCGTCACGAGCGCGCCCTAGCCGTGGCTCGCGCCGGAGCTGGTGGACTGGCTCGTCCAGAAGAGGTGAGCGGGACCGAAGGGCGTCCAGGCACCCGGCCGTAACCTTCTTACGACTCACTCCACTGCGACCGGCGGAAGCCTGTTATCCGCGGGGGAATCAGTAGTCACGCTGCCAAGTAACAGGTGTATGCGGGAAAGATTGGGCCTGCTCACGACATCTGTCGCTGTGGTTTTGGGATTGACGCTCGTCATCGCAGGTATCCCGAGGTCGGCGCTCGCGGACCCTGGCCCCTCAACTTCGTATGAGATGAAGCTCCCTGATGGAGCCGACGGAGTATCGTCCTTTGAATGTGGCGTCGGCGACCTTTGCGCCACGCTTACGTCGCCGGACGGTTCGCGACTTGAGTTCTATAACCAAGGTGCAGCACGATGTCAACCTTTTGGAATCCACGTTGTCAAGATGCGTGGCGACGTCAAACTCTTCGATTATCAAGCGCAGACGAACCTCACCGTCAACACGAGCGGCATCGGCCCCCAGTGCGGGTTTGAGAATGCCGTCCTCACACTCGACGACGGACAGATACTCTTGAACTTCGGAATAAATCACAACGGTACGCTGACGGCGCGTTGGCAAGCCGCGAATGGCGCGCAGGCGGTCTCTATCGTCCATGGTCGCCCGCAAGTCGGCGACGAGGCAGCACCGGATCCGATGCTCATCGATGCCGACTATTCCCGTCAAATGCAGAATGGGCACCCGCTGAAGTGCCATGTCAACGACCACCAATGGGCGTTATGGACGACCGCTTTCTGCCACAACTACCGCGTCGAATACTATCGTGAACAAGGAGTACCTGATCCTTTCGACGTGCCGGATGGCGCGAAACCAGGTCGTGGATAACGTCTCGTTGCTGAGCGCCTAGGTCGGCATCAGCCAATCGTGAAGGCACCGCGGCGGAGGGAAATCCTCAGGGACGAGGGCTACAGGATATCAGCGTTTTCAAGAGGTGGAGATTTATGATGAAACTCGTAACTGACCAAGCCGAAATTGTTCACAACGTGCTGGCCTTTGAGGAACAGGCGCTTTCGTCAGATCCGGCGGAGCATGAATTCCATGCTGAGCGGCTGCGCCTGGGCAAGAATTTTGTCTGCGTGCGCCGAGGTAAGCGTATGTTCTTCTGCCCGAGCCGCTATGCGGGCTACAAAGGCAACACGATGGCGAAGCACGACGCGAACTACGAGAAGCACGGTGGCGTTACAACGCGTAGGATAAGCGCAGTTCTTGGTGGCGAGCCGAAGATCGATGCTGAGGCCGAACGGGAATACCAGGCTCGATGCGCTAGGCTTGGCGCTAAGCCACAGCTTAAGAAGCGCCGGTATTGGCGCATCTGAGTCCTTGCTAGTGGCCGATCTCTGCGGGCGCTCAATGCCGTGCAGGCGAAACGATGACCCGAGCCTCATCGGCACTGCGAAAACGTAGGCCTGAGCGGTAGATCGTTCCCTCTGCGAGGGCCTCTGCACCCAGAGGCTCGGCTGGCCGGTAGAATCGCGATGAGGCCATGCCAGCCGACGATCCCATTTGTTACGCAAGTAGACGTTAGTATCGCGCTTAATTAAGCGACCTCACGCTATTCGACGCAATTCCGAGTTACTAATCAGAGCCGCCGTATCATAAGAGACGCACCACGCCAGGGTTCTTCGGCGGTGCCACGTTTAGGGACGCGTCTCTTCTCCTCTATAGCACCCAGATGCCGAATAGTGGGCCGGTCGCTCCTGCGGGGTACTGCTGATTGTAGTGCCCACGTAACTGCAACTTCTGTATCTTTCAGCGGAAGGTATTCCGCGAGCCGCTTTGCTAGCTTGGGAAACCTATCCGGTGTCGTACGGCACCCAGCCGCCAGACAAAGTCGAGCCCCGGCGATGAAAGCGGCGCTCCCTTTCCGATCTTAGTTACCTCACCCCCGCGGTCCATCATCTCGTCGACAGCATCTCCGCGAAGCCCCGAAAGCCTGGCACAATATGCGGTGAAGATGGCGGCGATGCTGTTGTCCGTTTGTACGGCGAGCGCCTTCTGAAGCCACCGAAGAGCGCCATGTGTCTTCAGGCGAGTGCCCTTGCGGTGAGAATGATCCGCGAGATTCGTGATTCTACCTGGTCAGCGGGAAGACGATCGCGCAGCAACTGGGCCACGTGCCCGGCGACGAGCGCGATCTCCGTCGGCCCCGCAACCAATGCCTCGAGATCGCTGATTAAGCAGGCGCGTCGCTCTTCCGTGCTTGGAAGTCGGCGTGCGAGCTGGGATGATGCTTGCAAGAGGGACTCCGCATCGTTACCATCGGCAGTCCCTTGGCTCGAAAGTACCGTGAGGCACTTCCTCCAAAGAGCATTGAATGCTTCCGCTGTCTCGCCGCCGGTGATAGCAGCCACGTGTCCGAGTGCAACGAGACGAAGGCGCCATGCGACGCGATCAGCGGCCCAGAGATCGGCCCGAGGATCGCGCTGTCGGATCTCGTCGCCGATGAGCTGCAGCGCCAAAGGCGGAGGTGCAGAATCACCGAGCAGGCGGCTTGCGACGAACACCCACAAGGAGGGGTCCCCGATGAGGGTCGACGTCCATATGTATTGCAGATACTCATACGAGAACCAGCCAGCGTCCGCGTCCGTGAAGCGATCGGCGAGCAGGAAGCGCAACCGCTCTAGGCGGCTTCCCGAAAGATACGAACCGATGGCATCGGGTCGTTCCTCAACGGCGAAGTAAAGGCTCGGCTTCCATGGCGTATGCGCAGGAAATCCGCGGAGAGCATCGTCCAGAAGATTGCGCGCCTTGTCGCCGAGAGCTTCCGGGTGCTCGACAAGTGCGTCAGCGAGACCGCACGCAAGGAGCTGATCTACGCCGACCCGTCCTGGATGCGAGGGCGCCTCCACTTCGGCGGCGTCCCCGAAGAATGACGCCTCGCGCGCGACGCTGAGCGGCAGTGTGGTCCGCATATCAGTGAAGCCATAACCGATGTCTCGCATCAGCGAGAGGACCTGGTTTGCCAGGACCCAAGCTGTGGTGATGCGTGTTCCGATCTTCCAGCTCTTGCACTCGGGCTTTCGCCACAACTCGTTCGCGAACCAGTCCACACACAGCAAATAATCGTGAATTTCGAGCTCGTGGCTCACGAGCCAGCGGATGGTGAGGGACGTGAGCCGTTGGGCGACCGCGCTATCGACGTGGCGCAGAGCAAGTCGGAGCAGGTGCATCCGCGCGATAGGTGTCGCCGCGCGCACACTGAGGAACCGCAAGGCGCGCCGCCGCTCCGGCGATGAAAGCTCATCAAACCGTTCGAATACGAGACTTGGCATCGTGACCGGCAGCCCCGCAAGCCGACTGAAGACTTCTTCAAAGGGCAGATACTCCATTAGTCGTCGAGCACGCTCATCGGTACCGACTGCATCGCCACCGACGTAGCGCTCCAATCCAGAAGCATCGTAGGGTAGCAGTTCATGTGAGGAAACATGCTCTCCGGTTTCGAATCGCTGGGCCAGCCCAGCGAGGAAGGCCGGAACGACTGTACGCAGCGCCAAATCGAGCCGCTGCAAGCGCGCCGAAGGAGCGAGCGCGCCGAGTTCGTTCGCGAGGGCGTCTGTCGCTGCACTGGTCATATCGAGCTGGGCGCTGTGCCGTGCGAGTGCCGCACGCAAGTGTTCGGGCGCAAGGGCAAGGAAGTGGACACGAAAGTCAGCGTCGAGCACCACGTGGCCATCGTCGCAAACGTACACCACAGTCGGAAATGGTGGAGTCGCATGCAGGAAGGAGATCGCCCGGACGTCGTAGCAACGGCCGGCACGATCGATAAGCGTCGCCTCACGGCCATGCAGGGCCTCAATGATAGCGGAGATATACGCATGCTCAGACACTACCGCACCAGGCGCGAGGATGCGGACGTGCTCGAATTTCAGGCCAAGCGCCAATTGTACGGTCTCATCGCGGAGCGCGGTAGCCTCGACGTATGGCAGGGCGGCGAGTTTAGCCCGAAAGAGTTGTCGCAGACGCATGTCCGGAATTCGGGCAAGTGACCCAGCGATTAGGGTGAGAGCACGGCTGGAGCAGAGCGGATCCGCTGGAGCACGTTCGGCAAGGATGCGGCGGCCAATCCAATCGGCGTAGACGTTCACGAGGTTAGGTAGTCTCCAAGCAAGCCAGCAGCTTCGACATCGATCGTCGCATCGTCCCGCGCGTTAGGACCAAAGAATCTGGAAATGCCGTGGCCTGGCAGGCCGTCAACGGCGAGATGTCTGCGCACCCAGGTTGCGCGTGCCTCGGCGTCGGGCGAGCCCTCAGCGAGAAGCTGCCGGATCGCGCCGCGGATTGCCTGTGATAGGCCGAAGAGGTACGGCATTTGGGACGACCCGGGGCCGAGTGCCTCGCCGCGACTCGCATAGAGTGCCTCCGTGTCCAGGAGGACGACCGCCACGTAGCGTTCGAGGACGTGCATCTCTTCCGTCGGAACGAGCGCCTGATCAACGACGCGGGCTTGTGAAACATGCCAAACGATTTCGCGGACCTCGATCGGTATGTACATCAGGCCTCGACGCCGCATCTCAGCAACGATGGAAAAATAGCGGTGATCCGTCATTCGGCCGGCGTCATTGAGGTGGCGCAATACATCCCACAGCGAAACGATCGGCTTGCCGTCATCGCGAAGTCGGTACCCGTTCAAGTTACGGTCGTCGACGATTACAAACGCGGCTTCCGGTAGGTCCGTCGAAAAAAGCGCGTGTACTACACGAAGCTCGAGCTGCAGATCCGATTCCCCAGGTGGCCCTTCCGTTTGGACGAATGATCCATCCGCAATACCAGTGCGAAGGCGCTGTAGTGTCTCGGTAATGGAGCTGGCGATGCGTTCGCGAGTTGCTGCGTCGCGCAACTCGATGCGCACCGATTCGATATACGGCGCTTCGAGAAAGATACGGCGTGTTCGCGAAAGGATGTCAAGGACACCGGCCTCTTCGAGTGTCTCCGCTACGTTCCAGCGCAACAGTAGTGGCCTGCTGGGGACAGGATCCTTCCCCGCGTCCTCCTGAATGTTGCCGAGTGCCTCGATTGCGCGTGTATGCGCATCCGCACCAAGGGTGCCCTGACGTTGCATTGCATCTATGAGACGTCGCGGCGAGCACCACTCGGAGCCGGCTTCCGCGTGCTGCGTAACGCTATCGGAAGTCGCCCAATCGCAGATTATTGCAGTCTCAGCGCGAGCAACCTCGTCGATAGTTCCGCCTGTCGTGTCTACGGTCGCGACCCGTGCGTCTTGCACGGCATCGAGCAGGCGCCGAAGGGGATCGACGCGTTCGCGCCCGCGCGATGCACGCTCGAGCGAGGCGGAGAGCAATGCGCCGAGCGATCCAGCCACACGGACCACCGGGTACTCGGAGTGTAGCTCGTTTAGGACCTCAAGGTCTGCCGCAAGCAGGAAGGACGTTGCATCCATGATCGGCGTCGCGCGATCCGCGAGGAGGTCCTCCGTCGTCGTACGTCCGCCGTGGCGCACGAACATCGGCGTCCATTTGAGCCCGGGTAGGGTTCTGTTTTCACGCGGCTGCTCGACATGCGTTCGCACGAGATCGAGGTTGGTGCCCACACAGAGCAGATGAACCGGCAGCAAGCCGCGCCGATACTGGGAGAAGAGGTCGGCGGAGCGCTGCGTCTGCTCGCGTTGCAGCTCCAGTGCCTGCTCTTGCGTGACCAGCCGAATACCGGCGCGATCTTCGGCGCCGAGGCGTTCCATCGGCTCCTTAAGCGGCGCCATCTCCACGCCCATCCCAAGATTGTGTCCGAGGTCAAATGCGAGGAGTACGAGATCGTCCGCCGGGAGACCCAGCGCCATACCGCGGCGCCAAAGCAGTCGTGCGAGGTCTGGATTGAGCGGACGCACCCAGGATGCAAAAGCGAAAGCAGTCGCCGCTGTGAGATCGTGCAGGCCTTCAATCTGCTGACCCAGCGCCGCGACGCCTGCGAGGTCGCCCCGGCGAAGTCGCGCGTAACCAGCGGAGTAGTAATTCGCATCGGTCGGTGCAACTGACAATAGGTCGTTGAACGCGGCTGGCGTCTCGGGGTCGCCAATCCTTTCGAGCGAGAGTGCGCGCACACGCAGGAGATCGGCGGGTATCTCGAGTCCGGTGGCCACGAACTCGGCATAGCGCTCGAGCACTTCGCTGTAGCGTTGCGTATTGAAGGCGCCGTACATGGCGAGCCGTGCAGAGTTGGTGTTGCTGAAGGTGGCGAGCAACTTTTGCCCATGATCCGCGAGGAACATCCAGTCGCGGTGCCGTAGGGCGATCTCCGCCGCGACGAGCAGGGCGATTGGATCATGCGAGCGCTCCCAAAGGGCTCGCACGCGAGCGAGTGAACCGGCTTCGTCCCCGGTACGTTCCACGAGCATGAGCTCCGCCACGCGGCGATCCTCGGGTTCCGTCACGCCATCGAGCAACTCGGCGGCGTCGTTAATCCGGTTTTGTAGCACGAGCGCATTGACTAAGAACCGGTTCCGCTTCGAGCGCGCTGGCGCATCTGCGAACACCGCTTCGTGCGCGCGGAGTATCTGTTCGGCGCCCACACCGTCGTCGTCGCGTAGCGCCGCGACGGTGAGCGTGATTAGCTCTTCTGCCGACGCTTCGCCAGAGTCGGCGCGGCGGCGGAGTGCTTCGAGCGCCGGATGTGTGTCGACCTGGAGCGGTGTCGTCCAGACCCATGCGAGAACGCGATAGTTCGGAACGTCCCCTTCAAGTAGTTCGCGAGCGTAGGACTCCGCCTCGGTCTGGCATCCTGGATCCAGAGCGAGCCCCGCGAGCCTCCACACTGCGATGATTCCGCGCTCCCCACTATCGAGTTCTGATTCCCGGAGGACTCGCAAAGCAAGATCCGCCGCCATGCGGAGTCGCGCGGGCTGCGCAGGATCATCAAGACGTTCTGTTCCCGGAATAGGCTCAGGCCAGCCCAAGATACGTGCGGGCCACAAATGCACTGGCACAGAGCCCAGCACGAAGGCGACCATGACGGTGAACGCTATATGAATATCCTCGCTAGCCGCAACGACGAGGCCCTCCGCCAGACGCAACGCCTCCCCACGTTGGTGCTGTAAGACTGCGACAATGGCGCGCAGGCGTCGAACATGCGGCTTCTCCGCCTCGGTGGTCGGAAGGCGTTCGAGGTCCACGTGGGCTCCAGAAATATCGCCGCTCTCAACCATGTAACCGGCACGCAGCGCGTCCAACTCGGGTGAGAGATCGCGCGGCAGTGAAGCGATCGCCGGTCCTGGGCCGACGTCGGAGTACGCGATGATTGCGTTGACTCGTGCGACCTGAACAGGGTCTGCGTCGATCGTTTGCGCGTCCTGGGCGAGTTGCCTGGCGCGAGGGAGATCCTGGTTGCGCTCGGCCAGCGCGACGGCGAGCGCTCGCAGTGCACGCGCGCGGACCGCCACAGGAGCCGTAGCGATCCTCGGATGCTCGACCGCGAGGCTGGCGAGACGAATTGCATCCGTGGGGCGCGCCAGGCGGCGCATCGCATCAGCGCGATCGATCAGTGTAATGATCTCGTTCGTACCTGTTTCGAGTCCGGCGGTAGGAGGAGAGGGCCGTACCCCTGGCCCTCCAGCCAAGGAAACGGCAGTAGGTGGAGACGTTGTAGCTGGGAACTGCTCGATGCTCTGCGGAGCGGTGGACACGACCTCTTGCAGATTGCGCACCTCCACCCGTACATGCGGGGCTAACCGCCGAACGATATGGAGCGCCGGCGTGGCGAACCCACCAAGGTCGGTGTCTCGTCCACGTGTCGCCGTGATTATGCCGATGACAACGGGTGGATCGCCCAGGTACAGCGGTGCGCCGCTCATTCCGCGGTCGATCTGCGACTGCTGCAGTTTCAAGCGGAACTGGTCGTTCAGAATATCAACATTTGACCGCCCCTCATACATCGGGGAGGTCTCTTCGCCGTCACGCTCGCCGATGTAAGGGAATCCATATGCCTGTACTCGTGTCCCCGGAAGTGGCACGTTGGCGTCGAAAACCGCGCCAGTGGGACCGACGTCTGAGCCGAGATCGAGTAGTGCAAGATCGGGCCAGGGGAAGTTTCCGTCGACAGGCATGCGCTCTGGATCTTCAAACACGACGGTTGCGTGGTATTCCTTACTGGAGAAGACAACAACCGCAGCCTCATCATCTCTCAGATTACGAACACTATGCATGCAGGTGACCACGTACCGTGGGGTAACGAAAAAACCGGTTCCGTGTTGCCTACCAGCCCGAACGCGAACGCAGAGGTGGTACAAAATTGGCTACCCGCTCACTCTCTCGACCACTTTAGGAGGATCTTGAGACTCGCCTTTGCATCGCCCTTGCAGACAAGGGCTGCGACTCCGCCGGACTCGATCGCAAGATCGAGTCCGAACTCGACTTGTGCTTCATCCGGTGCCGCCGCGGCGAGAGCATCCTTGACATCCTTTGCGATGTTCCGGACGGCGTCAGCAACTGACTTGAACTTCCCCGTGATATCGGATGCCGATGCTAGTTCGCGGCGGGAGCCTGGAGGCTCAACGGCCTGGACGTACATCTTGGTCCCATCCTCGAACTCGACGGGCACGATGACCATACGAAGCTCTTCATCCATGCTGGCCGCAATTCGCGGTCGCCGAGGGCGGCTCCGCCAGGACCACCGTGGAAGCGCCAACCTCACCGAGACCGATTCCCCCCGGCGAACTGCCACGAAGACACGGAATACTCATCGGTGCAACGCCGATAACGACCGGCCAGCTCTATCGGAGAACTGAGGCCTCGCCTAGGCTCAAGAGGAACGCTCGCGTTCTTAGGTACCGTTCTGCGGGAACACCTTTCAAACATAAGGCCGAGATCGTAAAAGTCTCCGGCACAGACGACGTGCTGCTCCTCGCTTCTAACGAAATCACCCAGCAGCGCGACCGGAGCATCAACGAAGCCGTCGAGACGCGGCTCAACGGCTACCGACTCTCCGACGTCACCAAGGCCGTAAAGTATCACTGTCGGGCTATTAAGTAGGCCTACGGGGAGCACCGGGTTTGGAACGCGCGAACATCCAGCCATGTTGCTGCCAAATCTGGGATTCTAGGCGGGCCCGGTCGGCATCCATCGATGTAAAGGTACCCGATAGCGCGGATCGGCGCAAATACTATCTTGAAGTACTCGCGCCCTGCGGCCGCAGTCAGGTGCTCGATGCACGGGTGTCGCCGTCGCACACTTTCAGTTCGTAGCCGTATCCTTGTCGCGAACGCGGGGGAGGTTAAGCGCATCAGAGCCGAGGCGGCCAGTGTATCGGACCGCGCCGATGCTCTACTCAGTATCCTCGAAAGTGAGCTATTGAATTATTCTCATCGTTAAGCGTAGAAGCTTCTCACCGTTAAGTGTAAGTATATGCGTGGAAATTATCATCCTTACGTAGAACCTACACATGGGTTAGAACAGTGGTCAACCCTGAGCGTTGTTGTCCGGCGAGATCGCACCGTTGACATGCGTCTGCAGTCAAACCGAACGGCGACCTGACCCAATACGCGAAATGGAACGACATGAAGCGTCTTCAAGCACGACCGCCTCGTTAAAGGTCGCCAAGTGCTCGACGCAATTGGTTGAGGGAAACGACGAAAACACGCTGCGTTCGCCGATTCGGCTGGCTTACGGTCCGCGCGGCACCTGTCGGAGCAACTTCGGAGAAGCGCTTCAAAATGCTGCGTGGGATGAGGTGACTATCCTGCAGTTCGGCTGTTGAACCGCAAAGGCGGCATTCGCTGCGCAGCTGATTCATAACGTTCGGGGCGACGCGGCCGGACTTCGGAGCAAGACGTCGATCTGGTCATCCCTCAACTTTGAATCAGACCGCATTCGCATTACCAATAGCCTCCGCGCCACCGCGGACACTGCTCGCACTAAGGCGCCGTCGCCATCCTTCTCCTCTTGCGAAGGTTCCTGTCCGCGCAGCGCAACCTCGCGACGCGAAAACGCCCGAACTAAATCATCGTAAACCTCGCGTTCGGAAAGACCAAGGTCGCTTGCGACTAGTCTCGCCGCGTACAAAGAGAGTCTCCGAACGAGCCTCCGCTGCTTGTCATTGCCGACCAATGCCTCGAGCGCCGTAACGACGTCGATAAGTCCTTTTTCCGGATCGGCCATGCGACGGGGATCAGCGAGGTATTCTGCTGCAATACGGACTCGGCGGTCGCGACGATTACGCAAAGCGTTCCAGGCGTCGCGGATAATCTCGGCCTCTGCGTTTGTAATCCGTATTCGCTCCGTTCCAAAGGGATAGTCCAACAAGCGTGAGCTAGAAAATTGCGCTGGCGACCACCCATGGGGACGAATCACCATTTTCCCAAGCGTAGCTCTGGGCGGTCTTAGCGCCGAAAGCGCCAGCAGCATTTCTCTACCAAGCGCGATGAACTCTTCGTCCCGGGATGCATTCACTGCGCCAGCGCCTAGAAATTGGTCATCGAAAACGTGCTCGATGATCGCGCAAGTTTCCCACTGGTCATCCCAGACGGCATCTTTCCACGCTATATCGTCTTTCTCGGTGGCACTCATTTGTCGAAGGGTAGTTCTAGCGTCAAGCTCGATCGCGCTCTCCACACGGACATTAAGTAGCGAGATCTGTGCCACATACTGCAGGCTGTCTGTACGAACGGCAAAAGGTTCGATAACGCGATAAATCTCATCGAAAACAATGTCAGGATCACCAATAAGCAGCTTGCCGCGCGTTATACGTCTATAAGCCTGCTGGAAGAACTCCTGCGCTATTTGCGTAGCGCAGTTAGGCGAGGTTCCTCCCATGTTAGTACGGACGCCGGTAATGAAGAGCGCTCTTAGTCGCTCATTGCCTTCGATAGTTTGGTTAACGACGAGCCATTCATACTTCGTCAAATCTGCGTAACCGGGGAACGAACCGTCATCCTTGTGCCCGTCATCAACGTAGCGCTTTTGGAAGGCCTGAAGTTGAGGCCACATTGACTTCCACCATTCACGAAGGGCGTCCTTAAAATACTCCATACTCATGACCCGACCGCCAATGACAGCCAGTCGACATCGCCGCGGGAGTCATTGAGTCGCTTCTGGAGTGCGCGTCGGATGACGTTTTCGACTTGTGGAACGAGCGCCTTGAGATCATAGGAGTGACCGGCGATCTTGACGGCTTCGGGCTCGTCGCCGTGAGCAATTGCGCTCCTTGCGTCGTATCCGCCCCGTATTGTATGAAAGATCAACTTCCTTGCCTCCGCTTCACTTTCGAGGAAGAACGCTGCGTTGAGCGACGCACGGAACCGCAATTCGTCATGATCGTTACCACGCTCGATAAAAAGTGCCTCGGCCGCAATCATTAGATCGAGCATCCGGTCATGAAGACTCCTTCGATCAGCAGAAAAACGTAGCCGTCGCATGGCGACGGATAATGCACCGCTTGCAGGATCGCTTTTTAGCTGTCGCCAGTGATGTTCCAGGAGGTGAGCTTTCTCATCGGTCAGCTGCACTGGGCTAAAATTTCGCGTCAAATCATCAAGCGCTGTTGCCGACCACCCAGAAAGGCTCTTACTCTCGATACTCCACGGTGATCCGATTCTAGCTCTCCTAACGGTCGGTCCCGGTAGCACCGAGCCTGTAGAAACGAGGGGCAGAATCCCGAGGAGAGTGTCCACATCTTCATAGCCGATCGCGTCCGGAAATCTCTCCTTTCCTACGTCCTCCGCCAGCGGAAAAGCATCGAGAACTCGAAGCGGAACCTGAACCCTCCTTCGAAGACATTGATCATTGCCGGGCATGCGCCTATATTCACGATAAGATGCGACATCCCCAATGAGAACGCGCAAGCGCATAAGGCGAAGCGCATCGTCATCGGTTATTCGCTCGATAGTCAGGCCATCTTCAAGCTGTACGGTTCTGTCGGCCTCAAGGCCCCAAATTGGGGTGATAAACTCAATCTCAAACTCGGATGCATGCAACACGGCGTCCAGGCCGCGCAATAACCGCTCAACATTAGCAGGATCGGGGATCGAGAGATCGCGTCGGTTTTCGTAATCGTCGTCAGTCGGAATCACGAATTGAGCAAACCTCGCAGCGCTGATTTGGAAAAGATCGAAGGCGCCACCAACGTAGCGATTGCGCAACTCGCGCAATACGGGGTCCGAACCTATGGCCGCATCAATTTTCGATATTGACGCCGGATTAAGGGCGTGGACAACTATCCGGGGATCATAAACGGTTCGCTCTCGGCATTTACGCTCAAACCGGTCCGAATCGACTTTTACGAAAAGGTCCTCACATATTTGACGGTGACCGTTGGCACGGGCTATGGCGGGACATGCAGCCAACAGCCACGCCCAAAGTGCTTCAGATACTCCGGGAAAAGGGAGGTCTCGCGGGAGAATCTCAGAGTCGGACATGAGGCCGCCTCCTGGCACGGTGGAAAGAAATCTCGCTGACTAGAGGGCGTCTTAGGCGTGCGGCCTCGCTTCGCCGCTATGATCTGACTGCAACCGTTTTGCAACCGTCGCCCCGCCTCACAATGAAAAAGCTCCCGATTCGGGGCCTATTCGCTTGAGATCAGATATCTGCCTCGTCAACGTCGACGTGGTCGTCTCATCGCGGATGCTAGTGCAACTGTTCCTGACGACGAGGACTTGGGCGACGATCTCGTACGCGCGGCGCTTGCCGCCGTCGGCCGTCTCGTAGGAGCGGACCTGGAGGGACCCCATAACGCGGATGAAGGCACCCTCCGGGATCGTCGCGGCCGAGGCGGCCACCGTCTCCCAGGCGACGACGTCGAGGAAGTCGGTGTGGTCGCTCTTACCACCGCGGTCGCAGGCGACGCTCATGTGGCACACGGTCTTGCCCGTGCTGGTGGTGCGAACCTCCGGATCCCGGACGAGGTCGCCGACGACGATGATGCGGTTCATGCGATTCTCTCCCTGCGCCCTAGGCCCCCTTTGCCAAAGCTCCGCCGTGTTCCGTGGCTGCGGATCTATCGCGAGAGCGCGACGATGGAAGAGCGCTGCGCTTATCACTCTCGGCGATAATTGCTGCGCTTTCGGTGTCGGAAGAGCTAAGAGGGCAGTTCTTAGATTAGCTGACCCGCAAGAGCAACCGCTCCAGCTCGTTCGGGCGAGTGCGAGAAGAGCCCCAAAGTCGACTGGTGACATGGTTCGGCATGGTGGGGCCGCGAAAGCGCCTAAATTCGTCCGTCTGTGCTAAAATAGAGGCAGTTTCAACCCCGCTCCTCGCTA